>JBDLIY010000013.1:0-20522 GCA_039714635.1 Planctomycetota bacterium | reverse complement strand
GCCCGGTTGAAGCCCAGCGCGTGGCCCGCGGTCGCGCAGGTGAGGATGATGTAGATCAGGCGATCGAGGTCGAGCGTGGACTGCAGCAGGTTCGCCAGTTCCCGGAGCAGGCGGTGCTGCTCGGCCCGCAGCGTGACCTCCGTCAGGTCCTGCGTCACCAGGACCAGTTCCTCCAGCTCCCCGTTCGCGTCGTGGCCGGGCAGGATCAGGTTCCGGTAGTAGCGCTTCTCCCCGGCGGGCGTGAAGTGCGCCCACTCCTTCGAGACGTGCTCCCCCTCCGTGAAGATCCGCTTCGGGTCGGTGTCCCCCACGAGGATGAGGCCGCGCAGCGCCTGGTCGAACTTCTCCCCCCAGATCTCCCCGAACCACTCGCGAAAGGTCCGGTTCGCCCAGACGACGCGGAGGTCGGAATTGAGCACCACCAGCGAGGCGCCCATCCCGTTGACGATCTCCTCGAGCTTCTGCTTCCCGCGGCTGGCCGCCTCGCGCGCCGCCCAGTGCTCGGTGACGTCGTGGAGGACGAGCAGCCGGTGCTCCGCCCCGAGGATCTCGATCCGGCTGACGCGGAGGTCGAGGGCGCGCTCCAGGCCGATTCCCGCGAGGTACCGCACCACCGGCGTCCCGCCGCCCGAGAGCGACTCCCGGACGGCGCCGACCACATCCTGCGTGTCCGCCCGGCCGGGGAGGAGGACCTCGGAGAGCGGCCGCCCCGCGATCGTACCGAGGTCCGTGCTCTGGCTGTCGAGGTAGGACCGGTTCGCGAACCGGACCACCAGGTCGGCGTCGACCACGAGCACCCAGGCGGGGATCGAGTTCAGGATGGTGACGCAGGCGTCGCGCATCTCCCCGTCCATCAGCCGCTCACTCCTCTTCGCTCGACCGGCGCTCCCCCGTCTTGACGAGGTACTCCGCCGCCGCCTCCGGCGGCACCGGGTTGATGTAGAAGCCCGTCCCCCACTCGAAGCCCGCGGTCTGCGTCACGCGCGGAATGATCTCCAGGTGCCAGTGGAAGTGATCCATCGGGCCGGACTGCATCGGCGCGGTGTGGATCATGAAGTTGTAGGGCGGGTGGTCGAGCGCGTCCTCGATCCTCGCCAGCGTGCGCTTGAGGATGAAGGCCAGGTCCTCCATGTCCTCCCAGGTCATCGACTCGAAGTGGGAGGCGTGCCGCCGCGGCAGCACCCAGGTCTCGAACGGGAACCTCGAGGCGTACGGCGTCAGCGCCACGAAGCGATCCGTCACCATGACCTGCCGCTCGTCGACGGCGAGTTCCTGGTCGAGGATGTCGCAGAAGACGCAGCGGTCGCGGTGGCCGTAGAACCGCTTCGCCCCCGCGATCTCCTCCGAGACGCGCGTGGGCACGACCGGGGTGACGATCAGCTGGCTGTGCGTGTGCTCGAGGCTCGCGCCGGCCGAGCGGCCGACGTTCTTGAAGAGCATCCCGTAGGCCATCCGCGAGTCGCGCCGCAGGTCGAGCAGGCGCTCCCGGTAGGCGGAGAGGAGGAGCGCGACGTGGTCGTCGGGGAGGCCGGTGAGCGTCGTCAGGTGGTCCGGCGTCTCGATGAACACCTCGTGGGCGCCGATCCCCTGCATCCGGTCGTACATCCCCTTCGCCCGCTTGCCGAGGTCGCCCTCCACGCGCAGGACGGGGAACTTGTTCGGCACGACGCGGAGCTTCCAGCCGGGGCCGTCCGGCGCGGTGCCGGCGTCGCGGTGCGCCCAGACCTCCGGCGGGGTCTTCGTCTCGTTCCCCGCGCAGAAGGGGCAGAAGCCGCCCTGCGCCTCCTCCTTCGCGACGATGAAGTCGTGCGGACGGAGCGCACGCTCCTCGGCGATGATGACCCACCGTCCGATGACGGGGTCTTTTCTCAGCTCGGGCATGGTCTCTCGATCGCTCAGAACCCGTGGCGGCAAACCAGCTTCTTCCCGCGGCGGAATCACACCCGCCAGCGAGTGGCTTCGAAGTCTACCCCCGGCACTCCGAAGCGGATAGTCTCGCCTCCCGGCAGCCGCTCGGCGACGCGGCCGTCGATCGCGAGTTCGGCGTGCAGGATGACGCGGCCGCCGGGGCCGGCGCCCAGGAGATCGAACGGAACGGCGACCTCCACGATCTCCCCGACCGCGGCGCGAGCCCGGTCGTCCCGCGCGTCGTCGACGAGGATCTCTCCGGTGCCCGCCACCCGGATGCGCGCATCCCGGGGCTCGTGGAGCACGATCGCGAGCTCCGTTCCCTCCCCGAGGACCTCGTCCGCCCGCCCCTCGAGGTCGACGCGAAGAAACAGCGTGGAGGCATCGAAGCCGAAGCGGATCTCGGCGAGGAGCGCGTCCCCGGCGCGGTGCATGGCGCCACTCTCGCTGGACGTCGTCTCCCCCACCGCCGCGCGGTAGCGGCCCGCGGACAGCCACTCGAAGTAGCTCGACTCGCGGCCGTCGAGGCGGACGTCGAGGAACGCCACCGGCTCCCGCACCTCCTCGTCCCGCCGCCAGAGCATCACCGGCGCGTCGAGGAAGCTGGGCGGGGTCCGGCCGAGCGCCCGGTAGACGTTTCCGAGGTGCGTCCGGAACAGCAGGTCGAACTCGTCGTCCTGACCCGACGTGTGGTCGTCGCCGTACCACCAGGTCCAGTCGCTGCCCTCGGCGGCGAAGAGACTGTCCCAGGCGGGGTCGGCGCCGGCCCGGCCGGGCACCGGCGGATCGTCGCCGCGCTCGCGCACGAGGTCTTCCCGCGTCCGGAAGAGGTACTCCCAGGCCCGCACGTCCTCCTCGTGCCCCGCCCAGATCGCGAAGTTGGCGTGGATCCAGCTGCCGGAGTGGAGGCGCGCGAGACTCCCCTCCGGCGGACGCTTAGCGAGCTCCACGGTCGGCAGGACCGTCTCGATGTCGTCCGCGTCGGCGAGCAGCCCGTAGAGCGTCCGCAGGAACGGCACGCCGCCTTCGGGGTAGTACTCCCACGGGTTCTCGCCGTCGAGGATGACGGTCACGAGCGCGCCGGGATGACGCCGGCCGATGTCGCGGACGCGCGCGACGAAATCCGCCGCCGCGGCGCCGCCGTCCATCCCCTGGTAGTCGAACCCCACGAGATCCGAGAGGCGGTGGTCGCGGAAGAGGATCGCCACCTCCCCCGCCTCCGTCCCGAAGCGGTGCGGCCGGTAGAGATCGCCCGGCAAAAACTCGCCGCCCATGCTCGCGGAGAGGACCTCCTGGTCCGTCGCCATCCACGCGAAGCCCTCCGCCGCGACGAGGCTCGCCATCCCCGGCGAGACGCTGCCCTCGCTCGGCCAGAGCCCGGCCGGCCGACGACCGAACAGCTCCTCGTGACGGAGAAGCGCCCCGCGCAGGTGGCGGCTCGCGTCGTGCGCGAGCGAGCGGTGCCCGGCGGGCAGCGGCGTGCCCGGCAGCGCCACGCGCGCCGATTCCATGTCGTCGAGGAGCGGCAGGATCGGGTGGTAGTAGGGGCTCGTCGAGATCTCCACGGCACCGCGCTCCATGAGGTCGCGGTACATCGGGACGATCTCGGTCAGCACCTCGGCCTGGCGGCGGAGCACCGCCTCCTTCTCGTCCTCCGTGAAGCCGCGGTCCTTCGCGACCAGCGCGGCGAGCGTCTCGTCCTCCGCGAGCAGGATCCGGTGGAACCAGGAGAGGTTCCCCCACACCTGGAGATCCCGGAGTTCGTCCGTCGTGAACTCCCCCGCCGCGTGCGCCGCGGAGAGACGGTCGTGGCGTCGCTTGGCGAAGAGTTCCCGGAAGCGGAGCGAGGGCCGGATCAACTGGTCGTAGTTCGCGCGAAAGAAGACGTCGACGGCGAGGGCCCGCTCCTCCTCCGTCAGGTCCTCCGCCGGCTTCCGGCTGAGCTCGAGGTGGCTGTCGACCGCGACGCCCTCGGCGTAGTCCATCAGCTGGTCGAGCAGGCTCGGAACGAGGTTCACCGTCGCGCGGACGTCCGCTTCGCCGAGCAGTCGCGCCATGCCCCAGTAGTCCTTCGTCCCGTGCAGCCGCACCCAGGGCATCCGGTAGACGCCGGTGGCGAGGTCCTTGTAGAAGGGCTGGTGCTGGTGCCAGAGGATCGCGAGCCGCGTCGCCGCCATCAGCTTCCGTTCCCTGTTCGGGCCGTCGCGGCCCACGCGCCGCCGGAGGGAACGACGGGCCGCGCGTCCAGCCGGTCGAGGACGGACTCGACCGCGTCCGGCCGCACCGCGGCCACCACGAAACCGCCGAAGCCGCCGCCGGTCAGCCGGGCCCCGGTCACCCCGGAGGTCGATCGCGCCCGCTCCGCCAGGTCGTCCAGTTCCGGACACGAGACCTCGAAGTCGTTCCGCAGGCTGGCGTGCGACTCGTCGAGGAGCCGCCCGAACGCGGCGGCGTCGCCCGCTTCGAGGGCCGCGGCCGCGGCGAGCACCCGCGCGTTCTCCGTCACGACGTGCCGCACGCGGGCCGGGAGCGGGTCCGGGAGCCCGGCCGTCGCCACCGCGAGCCCGTCGACGGCAAGCTCGCGCAGGCTCCCGACGCCGTCGAGCCCGGCGACCGCCCGCTCGCACTCCTCGCGCCGCCGGTTGTACTCCGTCACGGCGAGGTCGTGCCGGACGCCGGAATCGGCGATCACGAACGCGATCGCGTCCTCGTCCACGGGAAAGGCCCGGTGCGCCACCGAACGGCAGTCCAGGAGCATCGCCGTCCCCTCCTCGGCGAGGAGCGAGACGTACGGGTCCATCAGGCCGCACCGCACGCCCGTCGCCCGCGCCTCCGCGTCCCGGCAGATGCGCGCCAGGGCCGCCCGGTCCCAGTCCGCCGCGGAGCCGCCCGCGATCCGGATCGCCGCGAGGGCGGTCGCCGCCGCGAGGGCCGCGCTCGAGGACAGGCCGCCGCCGGGCGGCAGGTCCGCGTCGATCACCGCGTCGAATCCGGCCCGCGGCAGGCCGGCCTCGCGCAGTCCCGCCACCACGGCCGCCGGGAGCCGCGCCCACGCCGGCTCGACGCGCGCGGGGTCGGCGGCGGGCGGAACGAGGGCGTCACCACGAAGCGCGAGCGACCGGAAACCCAGCACGCCGTCCGGCCGGCCCTTCGCCGTGACGACGACGGTGTCTTCGATCGCCACGGGCATCACGAGTCCGCCGCTGTAGTCCGTGTGTTCCCCGATGAGGTTCACGCGGCCCGGCGCGCGGGCGATGACGGGAGACGGATCGATCTCGGCCATGGGCGCATGATACCCGGGCGGCGAAGGTCCGACGTGGACGGCCCGCGACGGGTTCCGTACAATCCCCGGCCACGCCATTCGAGAGAGGGATCCATGACCGACCAGGACTCGCCTGAATTCGTCCCCGAGGAAACGAACGAGCGCGAACCGCGTCCGGCGCCGAGAGCGTCCTATTCCCGCCGGCAGGAGTTGCGCTCGACCCGGCTGGAGGTGGGGACCGTCATCGGGAACACCTTCTCCATCTGGTCCCGGAACCTGGTCCCGTTCTCGGCGCTGGCGCTCCTGATCTATCTTCCGGTCCTCATCATCGGTTACCTGTTCTGGGAGGGAGCGCACACGGAGCAGGAGGTTGTCCGGTTCAAGTGGATCATGTGGGGGGCGGAGCAGGTCTTCTTTGCGAGCCTGCTCGCGGGCACCCTGACCTACGGCGTGGTGATGCAGCTTCGCGGAAAACGGGCGGACATCGGCAACTGCGTCAAGATCGGGCTCAGCCGCATTCTCCACGTGTTCGGTGTCAGCATCCTCGTCGCCCTGATGTCGGTGCTCTGGTTCGTCCCGGGGTACGTGGTCCTCCAGGGCGGAAACATCGGTCTCGGCGCCCTGCTGCTGTCCCTCGCGGTGCTCCCGCTCCTCATCATCATGCTCACCTACTACGTCGCCGTTCCGGCGACCGTGGTGGAGCGAGTCGGCGTGATCGAGGCCCTCTCGCGCAGCGCGGCCCTGACGAAGGGCCTGCGCATGACGATCTTCGGCATCCTCTTCCTCTTCGGGCTCCTCGTGTTCGTCATCGCCATTCCCTTCGGTGTGGTCATCGGGTTCGTCATCGGCACCGGCGTCGAGATGGCGCCCTCCACGTTCTACGTGATCCAGACCCTCATCGGCGTGCTGCTGGCTCCCCTCACCGCCATCCTCCCCGGGGTGATCTACCACGACCTGCGCGTCGGCAAGGAAGGCGTCGATGTGAAGGACCTGGCGGCCGTCTTCGAATAGTCGTTCGGTTTCGAGCCCGCCTCCGTACCGGACTGTACCGAGCTACTCGCGGCGCTTGCCCCGCGGCATCTGCTTCCGCTCCCGGCGGTCGCCGAACAGCAGGCCGCGCTCCAGGCGCGCGCGCTGGGCCGCGTAGAAGTCCGACAGGAACCGGGCCACGTCGATCGCGTCCGCGTCCCCGGCCCAGCCGATCTTCGCGATGATCTTTGCCGCCACCAGCCGCTTCGGCCCGTCCGCGACGCGGCCGCGGCGGCGCAGGACATCCTCCAGCACCTGCAGCTCGTAGATGCCGTAGACGTTCAACTGCTCCGGAGTGAAGCGGTAGACCGGCTCCTCCTTCACCGGGCGCTCGGTGACGAGATCCCGGTAGAGGACGGCCCGCGGAGATCGCACGACGACCGTACCCGCGATCAGGTCCCCGACTCGGAGACGGTCGCGGTTGAACAGCGGCATGAGCGCCATGCCGACGAACCAGGCGCCCGCGACCAGCTGCACGAGCGACCCCTTCGCGCCGATGACCTGGTCCGGGAACGAGAGCGCGACGAGGGGGAAGAAGACCTCGAGCTCCCGCGTGAGGTTCCGCACGAAGACCGCCCCGCTTCTCAGCGGCCGACCGCGACGATCGATCACGCGCGTGCCCGCGCGCCGCTTGCCCGGCGTGGTGCCCTGACCGCGGATCTCGAAGTACGTGAAGTAGAAGTTCCTCAGGAGGAAGAACGCGACGAACCACAGCGCGACCATGACCCCGCTCTGCCCGAGCGCGGCGAGGAACAGCAGCGGGACCGACACCGCGGTCAGGGCGACCAGCAGGAGGCACATGTCGATGAAGTAGCCCCAGATCCGCTCCCCCACCGTCGCCACCACGAACGTGAGAGGCACGCCCTCGGGCGTCAGGATCTCCTTTTCGACGAGCTTCTCCTCCAACCTGTCGTAGCCGGCCACCGCCGTCCGGGTCATGGTCGCCCCCGGACCCGGCGGACGAAACGTCCCACGCCGGTGAAGTAGAGGATCCAGAGGAGCGCGGTCGACGTCGCCAGCACGTAGCGGATCGCCTCGCTCTGCACCGTCTGCCGGAACACTCCCTCGATCAGCCCCGCGACGAGGAACATGAAGATCGCGCCCAGCACCAGGGCGCCGGACTTCCGGCCCGCGCGCGCCAGCGCCGAGAGGCGGGTCCGCTCGCCCGGGAAGATCAGCGCCTGGCCGATCACGAGGCCGCCCGCGCCGCAGAGGACGACCGCGGTGAGCTCCGTCACCCCGTGGGGCAGGATCCACCCCCAGAGCTCCAGCGACAGGCCCCGCGAGTGGTAGAGCGCCGCGAGCGCGCCGAGCGTGAGCCCGGTGGAGAAGAGCAGCAGAAAGACCGGGATCCCGGCGAGGAACCCGAGGGCGAACGCGAGGAAGCCGACCTGGGTGTTGTGGGTGAAGAGGAAGGCGGAGAAGGCCGTCAGCTCGCCACCGTCCCCCGTCCCGTAGAGCACGTCCCGGAGCTCCTCCGTCGTCGCGGCCGGGGTGCGCCCCTGCGCCATCGCGCCGACGAACGTGTAGTAGCGGTCCGGGTCCTGGGCGGTGAGAAGGAAGCCCGTGAGCGTCCCGCTGAGCAGGAACAGCGCCGAGAGAAGAACGTGCCAGCGGTAGCGCCGGACCGCCCGTGGAAACGTCTCCGCGAAGAACGAGACCAGCGTCCGCCCCGCGCCGGCCTTCGTCCCGTAGACGTGGACGTAGGCGCGCGCGGACAGTGTCGCCAGGTAGTCGATGACGTTCTTGTCGGTGGAGATCGCCCGCGCCACGGAGAGCGAGGAGAGCGTCGCCCGGTAGAGCACCGGCAGGCGCGCCAGCTCCCGCGTGCCCAGGGATCGGATCCCGGACTTCTCGGCCCTCGTCACGAGGCGGTCGAGCTCCTGCCAGGCCTGCTCGCGCTCTCTCCGGAACTCGGTTGACTTGAGTTTCACACGAGCTCCCGGCGCTTGATCTCGAGGTAGCGGTCGACGAGTCGGGTGGACACCGTTCCCACCGGCGCGTCGATGCAGTGGACGCCCCGGCGACGCAGGCGCTGCAGAACGACCTCCCGGTCGGTGAGGATCTCGCCCGCGATGACGGAGCGCGTCAGGTCGGCAAGATCCCCGGGCGGCAAATCCTCGATCGCCGCGAGCGAAGGGTCGGCCATCGTGACGCAGACGACGAGGTGCCGGTCGGCCAGGCGGCCGAGGTTCTCCACCATCAGCTCCACCGTCACCGTGTCCACGAAGTCCGTGAAGAGGACGACGAGCGTCCGCCGCGTGAGCTGGCCGAGGAGCGTCATCAGCGACAGCGTGAAGTTCGTCTCCCCGGACGAGTAGTCGATGCCCGCGGCCCGCGCCCGGAACTCCGTGAAGGCGCCGACGCCGCCGCGGGGCGGCTGGGTCAGGCGGACGCGGGAGTCGAACGTGAAGAGGCCGACGCGGTCCCCGGTTTTCAGGCCGACGTAGGCGAAGAGCAGCGCGGCGTTGATCGCGTGGTCGAGCTTCGGCACGCCCTCGATCGGCTCGATCATCAGGCGCCCGGTGTCCACGGCGACCACGATGTCGCGGTTCCGCTCGGCCCGGTACTCCCGCGCGATCAGCTTGACGTGGCGGGCCGACGCCTTCCAGTCGATCGCCCGGTGGTCGAAGCCGGGCATGTACTCGCGCAGCGAGTCGAACTCGGTGCCGTCGCCGAGGAACTTCTCCGCGCGCAGGCCGACCATCGAGTCCCGGGAGGAGAAGTGGCGGATCGCCGCCGCCTTCACCGCCCGGACGTTCGGCACCACCGCGACGTCGGCGTCGACGGCGACGCGCATCTGGCGGCGCGTCAGTCCGAGCGGGCCGGGCCAGCGGAGCCAGACCGCCCGAACCGCGCCCGTGCCGCGGCGTTCCGGGAAGAGGGGAAGCCGGATCACGGTCTCGTGCTCCGGCGCGATCTGGACGCTCTCCGTCGGGATCGGCCGGAACAGGTCGTCGAGCTCGACCAGGACCTCGACGGAAATCCCGGCCGTGACGGACGCCGTCCGGAGCCGGGGGCGGATCGTCACCGTCATCGGGTCGGCGTCGCCGATGTAGAGCGTCCGGGGAGTCTCCACCCGCACGTGGACGTCCCGGCGACCGAGTCCGAACAGCCCGTCCGCGCCCACGGCGAACAGAACGACCGTCACGGTCGCGATCCAGACCGGGAAGAGCCCCCCGTCGACGAGCGCCGGCAGCAGCGCGGCGGCGAGGCCGGCGGTCATCAGGAGCAGGGCCGGGATCGTGGGTCGGATCATGTCAACGGGGCGCGGGGACGTTCTCGAGGATGCGCGTCACCGCGGCGGCGGCGGTGACGCCCTCCACGTGCGCATCGGGGCTGAGGACGACGCGATGGCCGAGCACCGGCCTCGCCAGCATCTTCACGTCGTCGGGGATCACGTAGTCGCGGCCGGAGAGCACCGCCAGCGCCCGGGCCGCCACCGCCAGCATGTTCGAGGACCGCGGCGAGGCGCCGAAGGACAGCGCCCCGTCCTCGCGGGTGGCGCGGACGACGTCCACCACGTAGTCCATCACCTCGTCGGCGAGGCGAATCGAGGCCACCACCGCCCGGGCCTCCTCCAGGAAGGAGAGGTCGACGACCGGCTCGAGGTCGAACTGGTCCAGCCGCGGCATCGCGGTCCGGTGACCGTGGCGATTGACGATCTCCCGCTCCTCGTCGCGGGTCGGGTAGCCCATTCCGATCTTCACGAGAAACCGGTCGAGCTGCGCCTCCGGCAGCGGATAGGTGCCTTCCTGCTCGATGGGGTTCTGCGTCGCCAGCACCATGAACCCGGCGCCGAGATCGTGGGTCGTCCCGTCGATCGTCACCGACCGCTCCTGCATCGCCTGCAGCAGCGCGGCCTGCGTCTTCGGAGGCGTCCGGTTGATCTCGTCGGCGAGGAGCACCTCCGTGAAGATCGGCCCCTTCGTCAGGGAGAACTTCCCCGTCTGGAAGTTGAAGAGGTTGGTGCCGATCACGTCGCCGGGCATGAGGTCCGGCGTGAACTGGATGCGCCGGAAGGTGAGCGACAGGCTCTTCGCGAACGTCTGCGCGAGGAGCGTCTTCGCCGTCCCCGGCACCCCTTCGATCAGCACGTGCCCCTCGGAGAGGAGCGCGATGAGCAGCAGGCTCACCACGTTGTCCTGTCCGACGACCACCCGGTGAAGCTGGGCGCGCAGCCGCTCGACCACGTCCCGGATATCCTCAGGCCCCATCGAGGAACTCCTTCCGCCAACGGTGAATGTCACGGGCCAGGGCCATCGCCCGGCCCTCGTCGAATCGTTCCCGGCGCGCGAGGTCCCGGACCCGGTCATCGAGGTCCGCGAGATCCACGGAGAGGCCACGGCTCTCCCCGATCCGCGCCAGCCGCTTCACGTCATCCCGCCGCGCCGATCCCGTCCGGCCGACCGTGCGGAGGGCGACGGTCGCCACGGCGTTCCGGAAGAACTTCTGGAGAACCTCCGGGCTGCGACGTCCCACGAGCAGCAGTTCCGCCATGTTCCCGATGAGGACGTCCTTCCCGGGACGGATCCCCATCTTCTCCGGCCGCGGCGGGCCGAAGCGCCCGGTCCCCGCCCACGCGACGAACGCGATCAGGAGCCCCACGTGGAGCATCGCGACGACGAGCGGATACGCAAAGAGCGCCCGGAAGACCTGCGGCGGCTGGACGTAGCCGTGGTGCGTCTCGTCGATGATCACCGGGCCGAGCCGGCCTTCCCCGACCCGCCGGATCGCACGGAGCACGAACGTCGCGTTGTCGCCCCGGACCAGGCCGTGGTTCTCGATGACGTCGGGGTCGGAGAGGACCCAGACGTCCCGGCCCCGCACCCGGCCGAGCAGCACGCCGTCCGGTCCGGCGACCGCGGGATCGAGTCCCTCCGTGGCGATGAGCTGCGGATGGTCGATCGCCGGAGCGGGGAACCCGTCGCCGGCCACGTCCAGACTCTCGGGGCGCACGATCTTCCCCGAGACGCCGGCGATCTCGAGCCACTCCTCGACATCCTCTACCGGTCGGAACCTCACCGGCGAGGCGACGAGCTCCGGTTTCCGGTCGTCGCGCTCGACGTCCCACTTGGGCAGGACGACGAGGACGCGGGCCGCGGTGTCGATCGTGTCCTCGAGCGACTCCACGTCGTCGTTGCCGGAGAACCGGTGCGGCTCGATGAGCAGCAGGACACCCGTCTTCTCCGCGCGGCCCCCCGACCGGAACCTGCTCACGGTGACCGGAACGTCGAGCCGTTCCAGCAGTTCCCGGAACGCCGCGTGCCCCACCGCCGAGCGGCTGAACGTGCTGTCGAGCCGGTGCCGCCCCTCGTCCCCGGGCGCGCCCGGCTCGCCGAAGATCGCGACGCCGAAGAACGTGAGGAGGGAGACGCCCATCACGGTGCCGAGCACGAGCGCGCTCCGCCGGGAGAACGGCCCCGCGCTCAAGCCCGCACCTCGGCCAGCGCCCCCATCACGCGGCCGTACCGATCGACGCAGTCCTCGTAGTTCGACCGGCCGACCTCGAACCCGCCGAAGAGGTTGGCCTCCACCGTCCGCATGATGCCGCCGAGCGCGTCGCGGGCCTCCGCCTCGAGTCCGGTCCGGGGGAGGATCTCCCGACTCGTGAGGGCCGACTCGAAGGGCTGCCGGCGGCGCCGCCCGATCTCCCAGAGCGCGGCGAGGAGCAGGGTGTGAATCGCCTCGGGGAACCGCCCCTCGGCGGCGTGGACCTCGTGCTCGGGACGCCGGTCCGGGACGACGGGCGCGGTCCTCACGGACGCCGACGAGGGTTTCACCGCCGCCCTCCGTCGCCGCCGCATCGGGCCGCCGGGCCAGAACGGCGCCCACTCGCGCGCCATCCAAACGACGACGAGCACCGCGAGCGTCCCGACCACGGTCCAGGCGAGGAAGCCGACGAGCCCGGAGAGGTCCCCGGAGCTTCCGGGCACGTCCACGCTCGTGCGGCTCCGCGACGATGCCGGCGGCCGGCTCGCCGGACCGCCGTAGTCCCGCGGCCGAGGGGGCCCGGCCTTTCTTTCCGCGGGCGAGGCTTCGGGCCGCGGCGGGA
The DNA here is from genome assembly GCA_039714635.1 of Planctomycetota bacterium. GTDB lineage: Bacteria > Planctomycetota > JAJSAM01 > JAJSAM01 > JAJSAM01 > JBDLIY01. Next base: position 8,268 of record JBDLIY010000013.1, on the reverse strand, counting down.
GCGCCTGGTAGTCCCCGTCCGCGTAGACGGCCTCGACCTCGCGGCGCACGACTTCCTCCGGCGCCGCCGGCACGATGGCGGCGGCCGTGAGGACCAGGCCGGGGAGAAGGGCGAACGTGGACAAGAACGTGGACATGAAGAGAAGGATCCTAACCCGGCCTTCCCGGCGGGGTGTGCGCAAACCACGAGGTGGGTGGGTCGGGAGGACCAGGTCCGGCGGCGCCGGGAACCGGGATCACCGGCCGACGCGCTCCCACGTGATTCCGGCCACCTTCATGTTGTACGCCTGGGTGAAGTCCACGGGGATCGTCAGGCGCCTCCCGCCGCGCAGGATCAGCAGGGAGACGCTCTTCCGCTCCATGGCGAGCGTCATCATCGCCTGCATCGTCCGCTGGTTCGTGAACTCCTCCCCGTCGATGCCGATGAGCAGGTCGTCCTGGCGCAGGCCCGCCTTGACGAAGGTCCCGTTCACGTCCTTCACGTGGACCTTCTGGGCGTTGTAGACCGTCGCCACGAACCGGACGCTCGACTGCGCCGGGATCGAGATCTTCATCGTGCCGTGCGTCGCCCCCCAGCACTGCAGCGTGTAGTCTCCCGGCACGAGGTTGTCGAAGAGGACCTGGCCGCCCTTCGGCTTCACCGTGTCGGAGTTGTACCAGTAGCCCTTCATGTTCGCGCTCAGCCTGAACGACGCATTCTCCTGCTCCCCGTCGACGATCACGGTCAGGGAGTAGAGCTTCGGCAGGTCCACCGTCGCCGAGTTCTCCCCGGCCTTGAGGTGCGTCGTGACGATGTCGGCGCCGGACCACCGGTTGTTCTTCCCCTTGACCTGCACGTGGATGTCGTGCTCGCCGGGCGCGAGCGGCCCGAACTTCTGGACTCCCTCGGCGTCGAGCTTGGAGGCGTTCCGCCCGTAGTAGCCGTAGCTGCGGGTCGTCCTCCCCTTCTGCGCCGGCCGCACCTCGAGGCGGATCTTCCCCTCCATCCCGCTGCCGCGGTAGCCCGCCACCGTCACGGTCAGCTTCGCGGGCTCCTCGAACCGGATCGTGAGGTCCTTCGTGTTCGTCGCGTCGTACTCGACCGTCTTGCTCCCGAGCGTCTGAGACCGCGCGGTGACGAACCAGGTGCCCCCGGGCTTCTTCTGCTCTTCCTTCACCGCGTAGTGGAAGACGCGCCACCGCCCGTCGGGCATCTGCTGGTAGCGGGAACCGGACGATCCGTTGAAGCTCTCCGACCGGTAGCCCACGGAGAAGTTCACCCCCGCGACGGGCGTCCCCTTCGGCGACAGGATCCTGAGCATCAGGAACTGCGAATCGTCCGGCGCCGGCATCGTGAAGTCTTCCGTGATCATCGCCTTGCCGACCTGGACGGTCCGCTGGTCGATCACGATCTGGCGGTTGAAGATCAGGCCCAGGAGGTAGGTGCCCGCGCCGATGTCCCGGAAGACGTAGTTCTGCCGTGAGCCGTAGACACTCGCCTTCCTCCCCTCCCGCAGCAGCCGGTCGGGTTTCGTCTCCGCCCCCTCCGAGAGCTTCAGCAACGCCACCTGCAACCTGAGGTTCGTCTCGCCGGGCGGGAACTCGATCTTCCCGCAAACGCCGGGCTCGTCCTTCATCCGGATCTCGAGGGACGAGGGGATCTCCCCCTTCACCACGGACACCGAGACCTCTTCGGACCGGTAGATGTTGTTCTCGCCGCCGGTGGCCTGCAGCTGGTGGTCTCCGGGATCGAGCTGCAGCTCGGGGGTGTCGAGGTACCAGGTGTAGCCGCGGGACCGGTTGCCCGTCCTGACGTTGATCGACGCCTTCTCCGGCATCGTGCCGTCGGGCAGGTAGACGTGGCACGGGATCGTGTGGATCGACTTCGCCGTGAAGTTGACGGTGGCCCCGTCCCGGATGTCCCGCACGTACGGCGTCTGCTGGAACTCGAAGCCGCGGCAGTACCCGTTGACGTAGTAGCGGTCCTCGGGGTCCTTCGAGATCCCGGAGATCGTGTAGTTCCCCTCGGCGTCCGACCTCGCTTCCCGGCGGGACTCCAGGCCCGAGAGATACTGCTTCACGCGCTCGCGGACGTACTCCTCGATCTCCTGGTCCTCCGGCGGCCCCTTCCCTCGCCGGTGGCGCCTCGACGGATCGGGTTTCCCCCGGAGCCCGGCCCGGATCACGACGCCGGACAGCGGTTCGCCTTCCGCGGTCAGCACGCGCCCGGTGATCGTGCCGTCGCCCCGCTCCGTGCGCGGGACGCGGATGCTCGAGAGCGCGTGGGCGAGGTCGTGGTATCTCCCTCCGCCCACGGCCTCCGGGTCGTCCTCCTCGGGCCGCGGCGAGGACGGCCGCCAGGCGAAGTCCTCCTCGGCCTCCCCGGGAAGCGTGTACGCGCCACCCCCGCCGGCGGAAGAGCCCGCCACGTAGCCGATGACGCCGCCCGCCGCCAGGGCGCCCACGAGGAAGATCAATACGTTCCGGTTCATTTCTGCGCTCCCCTGGATTCTCGACCTCTTATTGTAGCCGCATTGCTCTGACGCCGGACACGGGGGAATCCTCCATGCAACTGGAACGAACGGAACTGGATCGTACGGAACGGCGCATCCTGGGTTCGCTGATCGAGAAACGCGGGTCCACGCCCGACCAGTACCCGCTCTCGCTGAACGCCCTCGTCGCCGCCTGCAACCAGAGGAGCAACCGCGACCCGGTGCTGGAGCTCGAGGAGTTCGAGATCACCGGCTGCCTCCTCGGCCTGCGGGAGAAGGGGCTCGTCCTCATCCGCGAGCGCGACGGCGGCCGCGTGCAGCGCTACGCGGAGAAGCTGTCGGAGGAGTTGAGTCTGGGCACGCTCGCCGCCGCGATCCTGGCCGAGCTGATGTTGCGCGGCCCCCAGACCGCGCCGGAGCTCGCGCGGCGCTGCGCGCGGATGGCGGCCGACGCGGACCTCGCGGGCGTCGAGGAGAACCTGGCGGAGATGGCGCGGACGCACCTCGTGATTCTCCGGGCCCGGCAGTCCGGCCAGCGCATGGCGCGGTGGGCGCACCTCCTGGCGCCGGAAGCCGAGGGCGTGGAGACGGCGGAGACCGTGGAGACGACGGACGACGAGGAGCCGGTCCCGGCCGCGCCGGTCGCACCGTCCCCGCCCGTCCCGGAACCGATCGAGGAGCCCGACGACGACCTCCGCTCCGAGATCGAGACTCTCCGGCGCGAGGTGGCGGAGCTTCGGGATCGCCTGGAGCGGCTGGAGTCAGTCGTCCTCTGAGACCAGCCCCGCCTCCGCGGCGACCTCCGCCTCCGATTCCGGCCAGGTCTTCATCGGTTCCGGGTAGACCTCCCGCAGCCGATCCGTCGCCACCGCCAGGTCGTCGCCCAGCAGGCACGACAGCCGCCACGGCACGACCATCGACGCGACGGGCAGCCACGCGCACCAGCGGATGAACGCCCACAGGAACCCGGGGATCGGCACGGACCAGCCCGCGTCGTCCGCCAGCCTCCGGAGGTCGCCGATCAGGCCGGCGTAGGAGTAGACCTCCCCGTCGCCGACGTGCACCGCGCGGCCGTCCGCCGCCCCGCTCTCGCCGAGGTGCACGAGGATCGCCGCCGCGTCCTCCCGCCGGATCATCGTGATCCGCCCCGGCCAGCGCACGCGCCGCAGGATGCTCTTCCCGCGCACCTGGTCCGCGAACGCGCCGAGGAACCCCGTCGACAGGTCCGCCGTCCAGACCGGGCTGAACCGGGGGATGACCCACGTGGCGCCGTAGCGACTCGCCAGCTTCGCCAGGATCATCTCCGCCTCGAGCTTCGAGAGGCCGTACCCGGTGCGCGGGTTCTCGGGGTCCGTCTCGCGCATCGGGGCCACCGGCTTCGACGCGCGGTCGATCGACGCCGTCGCGCCGGCGAAGACGATCCGCTTCCCGGCGAGGGCCGGGCCGAGCGTCGTCAGCAGGTTGCGCGTGCCCTCCGTGTTGATCTTCAGTCGATCCGGCGGCGCGCCGGAATCCGTCTCCGCGGCGAGATGGTAGAGCACGTCGAACTCGACGCCGTCCGCGTCGAAGACCGTCCTCGAGAGCAGATCACTCGGCAGCAGGTCAACGCCGGCCGCGCGCAGCTCCTCCGCCGCCACCGCCTCGCTCTCCGGGATCGGCTCCCGGACGAGGCCGACGACGCTCGAAGCGCCGTGGGCCGCCACGAGCCGCTTCACGAGTTCCCGCCCGAGGAAGCCCGTCGCCCCGGAGACGAGGGACTTCACCGGACGGTCCGACGGCGCCGGCGGAACCTTCACCGGCGACCGCCGCGACCCGAAGGTCTCCGCGAGCCCATCCTCGAGCGAGGTCCACTCGAGAGAAAGCGCCTGGCGGATCGGCTCGCTGTCGCACGAGATCGTGTCGGCGAGGGCACACCGCAGACTCCAGGGCGCGAACTTCCGGACGCCCGGCAACCAGAGCATGAAATTCGCCATCGCGAGGACCCAGCCGACGCCCCGGTACGGCTTCGCGCCGCCGGCCTGGACCTCGCGCAGAATCTCCGCCGCCTCCGCCATGGAGTGCGGGGTCCCGCCGCCGACGAAGTACGTGCCGGGCAGCGGCTCGTCCCGATCGGCCAGGCGCCAGAAGACCTCGGCGACGTCGGCCGCGTGGCAGAAGCTGATCTTCCCCGGCCAGGGCAGCCGCGCCGCGAGCCCGCCGGCCTTCGCGGCCCGCGCCAGCGTCACGACCCCGCCGCGCTCCTGCCCGGGGCCGTAGATCGTCCCCAGACGCAAGTTCGTCGCCGCGAACCCCCGCGCCTCCGCTTCCGCCTCGACGAGCTCCTCGCCGCGCAGCTTGGAGAGACCGTAGGGCGAGCGCGGCGCGGCCGGGTCCGCCGTCGTCAGCGGCGCCCGCGGCTTCGTCTTCCGGTCCACCGCCGCGATCGAGGACGCGAAGAGGAACCGCGCGTCCTGGAGCTGCAGGGCCAGCCGGGAGATGAGCGCGGCCGTGCCCGAGACGTTGACCTCGATCTCCTCCTCGGAGGCGTCCATCCGCGTGTCGGCGGCGAGATGGCAGACCACGTCGAGCTCGGGCAGCTCCGAGAGGGCGTCGAGGGAATCGGGATCGGCGAGATCGCCCTCGACGGGCGTCACTCCGGGAAGCGCGAGCCGGTCGCCGGGCGCCCGGACGAGTGCGTAGACTTCCGCCCCGCCGGCGACGAAGCGGCGGGCCACGTGACGGCCGATGAAGCCGGAGGCTCCGGTGATGAGAACGCGCATGGCCCGAGGATACCGCCGGTCGTCTGAGCCGTTGAATTCAGAACCGCGCGGGGCTCGGTTCTTCCCGAGGGCTCAGTTCACTACGCGCCATGTGCTTCCGTCGGCCCCGGCCATCCCGATCGCGATGAGACCCGTGATCGAGTTCGGGTTCGGGTCCTGGAACGCGGCGTTGTAGAGGAGCGCCGGAGCGGTGCCCGTGTAGGCCTGATTGTCCGCGGAGACGATATCGCCGGTCTGGTTCACCATGAAGATGCGGGTCCCCGTACTCCCGTAGTTCACGGGCCACGCGTAGCAGCACCAGGTGGACTCGGCGAGGTTGGGGTCGACGCCGGAGAAGTCGCTCACTTCGTCAGGGCAGACGCCGATGCCGCCGGCGCCCGGCAGGATCAGCTTGAAGAAGTAGCCCGACTTCGTCGACTCGCCGGCCGCGTTCGTGGTGCGGAACGCCGCGGAGAGGATCGCGGGGTTCAGGCGACCGAGGGTCCCGAGCCGGACCGGAATCGCGGCGGAGAGTTCCCGGAACGTGCCGTACTCGCCCTGCCCGTCGAAGTCCAGGTCCGCCTTCGCCGTCGCCTGGAACTGAGCCTGGGACGACGAGATGATCCGGAGGGTGGAGATCGCCGCGGTCTCGTTGCTGTTCAACCGCGCGGCGAGAAGGTTGGGAATGGCGATCGACGCGATGATCGCGATGATCGCGACGACGATCATCAGTTCGATGAGGGTGAAGCCCGACTGCCTGCGCATGAGTAGTCTCCCGCGACAGGTACCAGTTCTGTCGTTCGATCCCGGCGCCGCCTCCGGACCGGCCCGTCTGAACTCACCCGCGACGAGCCCTCTCCGGCTTGAGGAGACAGCGACATCGTCGTATCGGTAGCAGGGCGTCCGGACTTTAGGGGTTTCCCCGAAGAAAAGGCGGCGAAGCGTGCGTGTCGATTTCCGTGAACACGCCTCCGCCGGAAGTCGAGTCGCATCGTCGAATCCGGCGTCGATTCCGTGAAACACGGTCTGGCACCGGGCTTGCGAATGCGACAGGGAGAGTGGCAAGGGCACGACGAGAGGCGAGCGAGAATGAAGCGCAGGACGAACCCGGTTCTTCTGATCCTTCCGACTCTCGTCGTTCTCTTTCTCTCCGGAACGGCGTCCGCCGCGGGGTCTACCCCCCCGGAGGCGTCCGCCGGTCTCTCTCTCGCGGGTCTCGTGGAGGTGCTGGCGCGCCCGGGCACGGCCCGGACCGGGCTGGCCCTCCTCGGGGCGATCGGGGTCTTCCGCTGGCGCAAGCGCCGCCGGCGCGGGGACGTCCTGTAGGGTCGGCTAGCCCTCCGCGCCCTCCGCCGCGACCGCCGCCTCCGCCTTCCGGCGTTTCCGCGCCTTCGCCGCCGCCCGGATGTACAGCAGCAGGGCCACCACGAACACCGGGACGGAGATGATCTGCGAGCTGGAGAGGCTGAACCCCTCGAAGATCTCGTAGAGCCCGCGCCCCTCGTCACCGCGGAACCGCTCCACGAAGGACCGGCCGATCGGGTAGAGCATCAGGAAGAGGTAGGTGACCTGCCCGTCGAACCGCTTCCGCGCCAGGACGAACGCCAGGATCCCGAAGATCACCAGGCCGTTCAGCGACAGGTAGAGCTGGGTCGGGTGGATGGCCACCTTGTCGAGGTACTGCGGCGGGACGAGCGTGCCCTCGCTCGACGGGAACACGACGCCCCAGGGCAGGTCCGTCGGCTCCCCGTAGTCGCAGCCCGCGGAGAAGCAGGCCCACCGCCCCATGTAGATCGTCAGGGCGACCCCGGCCGTGAGAATGTCCCCGATGGCCAGGATGTTCCGGCTCTTCAGCCACAGGTACCAGACCCCGAAGGCGGCCGAGCAGAGCAGGCCGCCGTAGTAGACGATCCCGCCGTCCCAGATCGCGAAGAGCGCCTCGAGCGGCGCGCGCGGGAACGTCTCCCGCCCATCGCTCGTCGTGAAGATCCAGAACAGGCGCGCTCCGAAGAAGCCGATCAGGAGCAGCCAGAACGTGAGGTTGAAGAGGAACTCCGCCTCTTTCTTCGCCGCCTCGTCCGACGCCCGGTTGAGGGCGGCCCGCGCGAAGAAGTAGAGCGCGAAGTCCGTCACGAGGATCCCGCCGAGGATCGCCACCCACGGAATCGGCAGGGCCATGAACACGACGCGGGAGATCACCGTTCCGAGGAGGGCCATCCGGAAGCGCTTCGTCAGCGCCGCGTCGTCCCGGATCGCGGGATCCTTCAGCCGGACCATCTGCCACTGCGCCCAGAGGGTCGCCAGGAAGAACGCGTCGAGCACGAACAGCCCGAACAGCCGCACGGGCCAGTCGACGAGCGGAAGCTTGAACAGGATGGGATGCACGGGGACGGCTCCTCGGAGAGACTCGAAGTCGCGCACGGTACCACAAGTGCGCGTCCCCCGATGTTACATTGGGCCGCGTTCGATTCCGGAGGTGATCATGCGCGTCGTCGCGGTCTGTCTCATCGTCCTCCTCGCCCTTCCCGCCGTCGCCGGCGGCTCCCGGCTCCTGCTCCCGGCGGGAGAGGACCTGGCGGGAAACCCGGACTTCGAGCGCGCCGAGGGCGACTTCGCGAAGGGCTGGACCTCGTACCGTTCCCCCGGCGGGATGGTCCCCGAGTACGGGCTCCACGGGATCGACGGAACGAAGGGCGTGCGCTTCCGGTGCCCGGAGACGGCAACCGGTTCCGTCAAGCCGTCGAGCATCTCCCGGGCGCTCACGGAGTTCCCCGCCGGCCAGGAGATCGAGGTCACGGCGTGGCTCAGGCTGGAGAAGTTCGCCGGCACGTGCGTCGTCTGGGCCCGCTGTGACGAAGCGGACGGGCCGCAGCGCCGCGAGGGCGCCTTTGAGAACTCCGCCCTCCGCGGCTACGACCTCACCGGCACGTCCCGCTGGTCGCCGGTCACCGTGCGGGTGACGCCGGACGAGGCGACGAAGGTCGTCCACGTCGGCGTCCTGGCGGGCGGCACGGGGAGCATCCTCGTCCACTCGATCCACGCCCGCGCGCCGAAGGCGAC
>JBDLIY010000012.1:0-20974 GCA_039714635.1 Planctomycetota bacterium | reverse complement strand
TCCCGGCCACCGCTGCGCCGGTCGTTCCGGCCGCCGCCGCGCCGGTCCCCGCCTCGATTCCGGTCGCCTCGGCCACCCCGGTCGCGCCCACCGCCGCGGGAGCTCTTCTCGCGCGGGGCGCCGCCGTCTCCGTCGCCGCCACCGCTGCTGCCGGTGAGGACGGCCTTGCGGGAGACCTTCACCCGCCCGGAGTCGTCGATCGCGATGACCTTCACCTCGAGCTCGTCACCGATGGATACGGCGTCCTCGACCCGGTCGAGGTAGCCGTCGGAGAGCTCGGAGATGTGGCAGAGGGCTTCCGTCCCCGGCCAGAGCTCGAGGAAGCAGCCGAAGTCCTTCGTGGAGATGACGCGGCCCTTGTAGACCTCGTCCATCTTCGCTTCCTTGCCCAGCAGCTCGACCTCGTCGCGCGCCTTCCCGGCGCCCTCCGAGTTGACCGAGAAGATCTTCACCATCCCGTCGTCGTCGACGTTGATCGAGCAGGCGTAGTCCTCCTGCATCCGGCGGATGTTCTTGCCGCCGGGGCCGATCAGCATGCCGATCCGGTCCTTCGGGATCTGGACGGAGAACATCTTCGGCGCGTGCGCCGAGATCTCGGCCCGCGGCCGGTTCAGGGCCTGGAGCATCTTGCGGAGGATGTAGATCCGGCCGTCGCGCGCCTGGTTCAGCGCCTGGGCCATCACGTCCTCCGGGACGCCCGTCATCTTGATGTCCATCTGGAGGGCGGTGATCCCGTTCTGGGTTCCGGCCACCTTGAAGTCCATGTCGCCGGAGTGGTCCTCGGCGCCGAGGATGTCCGACAGGATCTGGTGACGGTCGTCTTCCATCACGAGGCCCATCGCGATCCCCGCGACCGGGCGGCGGATCTTCACGCCGGCGTCCATCAGGGAGAGCGTGCCGCCGCACACCGTCGCCATCGAGGAGGAGCCGTTCGACTCCGTGATCTCGGAGGTGATGCGGATGGTGTAGGGGAAGCTCTCGTGCTCCGGCAGGACGGGCTGGATCGCGCGCTCCGCCAGGGCGCCGTGGCCGATCTCGCGACGGCCGGGGCCGAAGAGGCGCCGGGTCTCGCCGACCGAGTACGGCGGGAAGTTGTAGTGGAGGAGGAAGTTCTTCCGGTACTCGTCCTGGAGCCCGTCGATGATCTGCTCGTCGTCCGTGGTGCCGAGGGTCGTCTGCACGAGCGCCTGGGTCTCACCGCGGGTGAAGAGCGCCGAACCGTGGGTCCGGGGCAGGAAGGAAACTTCGCACTCGATGTCGCGGATGTCCGTCGGACCGCGGCCGTCGACCCGCACGCCCTCGAGGGCCTTCTGGCGGATGACGTGCTTCTCGAGGTCGTAGAAGACCTTCTTGACGGCCTTCACGGCGTCCGGGTTCTCGGCCGCGTCGGGCACGAGCACCTCGATGGCGCCGTTGCGGACGGCCTTGATGGCAGCGCCCTTGGCGAACTTGCCTTCCGTCTCCATCGCGGTGCGGATCGCGGCCTCGTACTCGCCGAAGACCTTTCCGTACAGCTCCTCGTCCTTCTCCGGGGGCGTGACCGCGGCCTTCTCCTTGCCGGCCAACTCGCGCAGCTCGTTCTGCATCGCGCAGAACTCCTTGACGGCCTCGTGGCCGAACGCGATGGCCTCCAGCATCCGCTCCTCGGTGAGCTCCCTCGCGCCGCACTCCACCATCGTCACGGCGTTGTCCGTGCCCACGATGACGAGGTCCAGGTCGGACTCCTCACGCTGCGGGTAGGTGGGGTTCAGGACGAGTTCCCCGTCGACCTGGCCGACGCGGACGGCGCCGACCGGCCCGTTGAAGGGGATGGCGGAAATCGAGAGCGCGGCGGACGCGCCGTTGATGGCCAGGATGTCCGAGTCGTTCTCCGTGTCGGCACTCAGCACGCTGGCCATGACCTGGATGTCGCTTCGGAACCCGTCGGGGAAGAGCGGACGGATGGGGCGGTCCATCATCCGCATCGTGAGGATTTCCTTGTTGTTCGGGCGACCCTCACGCTTGAAGAACCCGCCCGGGATCTTCCCGGCGGCGGCGGTCTTCTCGCGGTAGTCCATGGTGAGCGGGAAGAAGTCGAGCCCTTCCCGGGGGCCGCCGTCCGTCGCGCAGACCAGCACGACCGTCTCGGCGACCTGGACCAGGACCGCGCCGCCGGCCTGGCGTGCGACCTGTCCCGTGGCGAGCGAAAACGTCCTGCCGCCGATCTCCCTTTTCACCGTCTTCTTGTCAAACATCTATATCTCCGATCGTCGTGGCAGTCCCCCGGCTGCCGGGATGCGGGTGAAAACCCGCGGTTTCGTTTCGTCTTTCGATCCGTCCGTTCCGTCCGGAATCGCGAGGGCGCCTCCCAACCCGTCACCGGGCGAGGTCGGCGCCTCTCTGATTTCGTTGATCGTCACTCTGTGTTGGCCAACCGTCGTGGGGGAGTCGATGGCCCAGCTGTTGATACCTAGCGGCGGAGTCCCAGCCTGCGAATGAGGTCCTGGTACCGACCCCGGTCCCTGCTGTTCACGTACCTGAGGAGGCGGGAGCGCTGGCCGACCAGCATCAGCAGGCCGCGCCGGGACGCGTGGTCCTTCTTGTGGACCTTCAGGTGCCCCGTGAGGTGCCGGATCCGCTCGGTGAGGAGCGCGACCTGGACCTCGGGAGACCCGGTGTCCCCGTCGTGAGTCTTGTACTCGTCGATGACGACGTTCTTTTCACGCATCATGCTTCTTGTTCCTCTCGCCCGTAGTCCCGTAGGGCGGGATGCCGAACCGGACAGGGGTGGTTGTCGCGGGTGTCATGGCCCCGCATGGAAAAGCAAGGGATTCTCCGCCAAAACGGCGAATTGTAGGGATCCGGGTCGGGGCGGCCTAGCTAAATCCGGCTGACCGGCTGACCAAACGGTGTCAGGACCGAATTCACCGCGAGTTCGCTCCCGGTCGGCGGAACGGCCCTGGTCACTGTCGGGAATCGAGCCACGCCTGCAGGATCAGCTGCGCCGCCATCTGGTCCACCCGGGCCTTCCGCTTCTTCCGGGAGAGGCCCTGGAGGGCCCGCTCGGCCTGGACCGTCGTCAGGCGCTCGTCGATCGTCTCCAGCGGGAGGCCGAACCGCTCCTCGAGCTTCGCCCCGAACTCCAGCACCTCGTCGTGGTGGTCGCCGGGGCTGCCGTCCATGTTGAAGGGCAGGCCGAGGACGATGCGCTCGACCTCCTTCTCCTCGATGACCGAGGCGATCTCGTCGATTCCATCGCCGCCCTGCCGCTGGACCAGGCCCGCCGGCTGGGCGGTGTAGCCGAGCGGGTCCGACACCGCCAGGCCGTGGCGTTTCGTCCCGTAGTCGATCCCGAGCACTCTCATCGCAGGTCCTCCCGACCCAGGTCCCCGAGGCGGCCCACGATCTCCTTCACCCGCTGGGCGTCCTCCCGGCGGCAGACCAGCGTGGCGTCCTCCGTCACGATCACGGCGATCCCCGCCACGCCGAGCGCCGCGACGAGGTGGCCCTCCGGGGCGACGGCGATCACGTCCGTCGAGTCCAGCGCGAGCAGGTCCGTGCGGGAGCGGTTGCCGTCCGCGTCCGGCTCGAGCAGGCGGGCGAGGGACTCGATCGAGCCCACGTCGTCCCACTCGAAGTCGGCGGCGACGACCTCGGCGTGCCCGGTCTTTTCCATGATCCCGTAGTCGACCGAGATCGACGGGAGTCGGGGGAAGACCTCGGCCACCGCGTCCGGATCGGCCTGCAAGCGGTCGAGCCCGGTCGCCAGGTCGGGCAGGTGCGTCGCGACCTCGCCGAGATACGCGTCCGCCCGCCAGGCGAACATCCCGCTGTTCCAGCGGTACTGACCGGTGGCGAGATAGCCCTCCGCCGTCTCCCGGTCGGGCTTCTCGACGAATTCCGCGACGGTCCGGATGCCCGGCGCCGTCTCCCGGTCCTCCCGGATGTATCCGTATCCGGTCGCGGGGCGGGTGGGGAGGACGCCGAAGGTCAGCAGCGCCCCGGCCTCGTCGGCGCGCGTGAGCGCGGCCCGGGCGGCGTTCCGGAACGCCTCCGCCGGGCGGATCACGTGGTCGGCGGGCAGGTTGAGAAGGACGGCGTCCGGCTCGCGCGCCGCCGCGACGACGGCGGCGAAGCCCAGGCACGGCGCGGTGTTGCGCGCGGCCGGCTCCAGAAGGAGGTTCTCCCGGGGCACCTCGGGCAGGGCCGCGGCCAGCGCGTCGGCCTGGTCGGCCCCGGTGACGACGAGGATCCGCTCGGGCGTCACCAGGTCGCCGAGGCGGTCGACCGTCGCCCGGATCATGGGCACGGGCTCCGCGATGGGGAGGACCTGCTTGGGGCGCGCGCGGCGGGACAGCGGCCAGAAGCGCGTGCCCGATCCGCCGGCCATGAGAGCGACGAAGGTGCGGTCGATCATGCGTCGGGTTTACGGAAAGGAGGGCGGGACATCAAGGTTCATGGGGGCCGTCCCCCCGGGGGCAGGGGACCGTGTTTCACGCGAACCGGCGCGGCTGTGGCGTCAGGTGTCAAGGTGGTTCCTTTGGCCTGCCCGTTGTTCGCGTGAGTACGAATCTTGCGAAAAAGAACCTGGGGAGTTATTTTGGCAGAGAATTGTAGCCTTGATGTGAGACGATTATTCGGTAATGCAGGTGCAGGCGTTTGTTTCGCGGGGAATCGTAACGACATGCGGGCCAGAGAGTACATCAGGGATCTGGCAGCGGACGGGATCCACCACTTCACCACCACCGAAGCGGCCAAAGCGCTCAAAGGCAATCTCCCTGCCGTGCGTGCCCAACTGCGGCGCCTGAAACGGCAGGAGTTGATCGCGGAGCCGGTCCGCAGCTTCCACGTCATCGTGCCCCCCGAGCACCGACGTCTCGGCTGCCTGCCCGCTGCGGAGTTCATCGATCAGCTCATGCAGGTTCGGGGTGAGCCCTACTACGTCTGCCTGCTGAGTGCAGCTGAGCGACACGGCGCCGCCCATCAACGACCACAGGTGACCCAGGTCATGGTGCGCAGGAATCGCCAGGCCATCGAGTGCGGAATGGTCCGCGTCGAGTTCATCGCGCGTGGTGACCTCGAGCGAACGCCGATCACCAGGTTCAATACCCCGCGCGGCATAGCGCGGTACTCGTCTCCGGAAGCCACGGCACTCGAACTGGTCGGCTACCCCGGTCATGCCGGTGGCCTGAGCAACGTCGCTACGGTTCTGTCGGAACTCTCCGAGGAACTCTCGGCTGACCATCTGAGCGACGCCGCGCATCTTTGTCCCGTGAGCTGGTCACAACGCCTGGGGCACCTTCTGGAGTTCGTCGGGCAGGTGGATCTCGCGAGTGCTCTCGGACCCTTCGTGAGAGAGAACGCGCGGAGCTACGCGCCACTGAGGCGCGCGGCGAGTGCTGCGGGCGGACTGCGAAGCCCGCGGTGGAAACTCATCGTCAACGTCGACGTGGAGCCGGACGAGTGATCCCCAGGGACTACATCACGGCCTGGAGGGCTCAGGCGCCGTGGCGTCTCGACGTATGCAGTCGACGAGTTGCTCTGCACCAAGCTGCGAGCCCTCTATCAGAGGAAGAAGGGCCGCGACCTCTTCGACCTGTGGCATGCCCTGGATCAGGGCCGCATCGATCCGGACACGCTACTGACCTGCTTTGAGCGTTACATGACCGAAGAGGGCCGCACCGTCACTCGGGCACAGTTCGAGGAGAACCTGGCCAGGAAGCGGGGGCAACCCGACTTCCGCGACGACGTTGGGCCCCTCCTGCGTCCGGGCTTCTCCCGGGACTTTGAGGCCGCCGTGGACGTGGTCCTCGAGAAGCTCGTTGCGCACCTGCCCGGCGATCCGTGGAAGGGGGAAGACCGGCGGCCCAGACCGTGACCTCTCGGGATCGTTACGCTCCGCCGTTCGTGTGGACCCGCACCACCCGGCGCGACAGGCGGCACGTTACCTCGTAGGGGATCGTCCGGGCCGCGGCGGCCACGTCCTCCACGCGGATCTCCTCGTCGCCGTCGCGGCCGATGATCGTCGCCTCGTCGCCGACCGAAGCGTCCTTCACGTGCGTGACGTCGAGGGTCGTGTAGTCCATCGAGACGGCGCCGACGATCGGGGCGCGGACGCCGCGGACCAGTACCCACGCGCGGTTCCCGAGCTGCCAGGAGAGGCCGTCGTTGTAGCCGATCGGCAGCGTGGCGATCCGCGTCGGGCGGCGCGTCACCCACGTCCGGTGGTAGCCGATGGGGGCGCCCGTCGGGAAGTCCTTCATGAAGATGATCTGCGACTTCAGCGACAGCGCGGGGGCCAGGCGATCGTCGGTCTCCTCCAGGTTGCCCGGGTTGATACCCAGGAGGCCGATGCCCAGCCGGACCATCGAGAAGTGCTCGCGGAGCGGCGAGAAGAGACAGGCCGAGTTCGACGCGTGGACGAGACCCGGGTCGACGCCCGCGTCCCGGATCGACGCCACGACCTTCGAGAAGTCGGTGTACTGCCGCTCCAGCTGGATCGGGATCGGCGACGAGGCGGACGCGTAGTGCGTGGCGACGCCGCACAGCTCCAGGTGGGGGAGGGTCGCGATCTCGCGGGCGAGCTCCGGCGCGCGGGCCGGCGTGACGCCCAGCCGCCCCATGCCCGTGTCGACCATCAGGTGGACGTGCGCGGTCCGGCCCGCCGCCGCCGCGACCTCCGAGAGATGGACCGCCCGGGAGAAGGAGTGGATGCACGTGGCGATGTCGCGGGCCACCACGCGCTCCGCCTCGCCCGGGATGATCGCGCCGAGGATCAGGATCGGGGCGTCGATCCCGGCCTTCCGGAGCTCGAGGGCCTCGGCGGAGTCGCCGACCCCGATCATCGTCGCGCCCTCGGCCGCCAGCCGCCGCGCGATCGGCACCACGCCGTGGCCGTAGGCGTCCGCCTTCAGGACCGTCATGACGTCCGCGCCGCCCGCGGCGTCCCGGAGCAGCCGGAAGTTCGCGGCGATCCGGTCCAGGTCGATCTCCGCCCAGACGCGTTCCTCGCTCCGCACCCGGTTTTCGAGGGTGGTCATACGCCGTCCTTCTCCCGTCGCTGTTCCTCGGCCAAAGGCATCCGCAGGTAGATCGGGGAGAGCCCGTGGACGTCGTCCTGCGGCCGGTCGGCGCCGAGTCGGGCGACCGTCAGGGCCCACGCTTCGCCGTCGTCCCGACCGCCGAACTCCCTCCCGTCTCCGGAAAGGAAATCGGCGTGGGTTTCCGCCGCGTCGCCGAGCACGAGGGCGTCGGCGGGCAGGCGATCCCGGGCCTCCTCCCAGGGGACGAGGTCGACGTCGGCGCGCGGGACCGGGCCTTCGTCGTAGACCGCGAGGTAGAACGCGCCGCGGCGGGCGTTCCGGACGACGGCGGTCACACGGTCGGCCGGGGCGTTCGCGGCGACGGCGTCGAACGAGGGGACGCCGACGACGGGGACCCCGGCGGCGAGGGCGAGGGTCTTCGCGAACGCGACGCCGACCCGCACGCCGGTGTAGGAGCCCGGCCCCAGGCCCACGGCGACGAGGTCGAGGTCGCTCGCGCCGAGGCCGGCGTCCGCGAGGAGGCGCTCCACGGCCGGCGCGACGGCGACGCCGTGGATCATCCCCTCCTCGAAGCGCTCTTCGCGGGGAGAATCGGAGAGCAGGGCGACGGAGCCGATCCGCCCGCTGGTGTCGATCCCGAGGACGCTCCCGCCCGCCGTCACACCCGGATCCTGAGCTTCCCCGTGAGCGAGACGATGGCTTCTCCGCCGGCGCGGATGCCGACGAACTCCTCGTCGTCGCGCTCGACCTCGACGTGGACGAAGCCGGGGCGGCCGATCTCACCGCCCTGCTCGACGACGAAGCTCGTGATGCCGTCCTTCCCCTCGGGGAGCAGGCCGTGGCGGACGACGTACGCGCCGAGGGCGCCGGAGGCCGTCCCGGTCACGGGATCCTCGCCGACGCCGACGGCCGGGGCGAAGACGCGGGCGTGGAACTGCGCCGCCGGGTAGTCCGTCTTCGGCGCGAAGAGCTGGATCGTCGTCACCTCGTGGGTGTTGCTGAGCTCCAGCAGGCTGCGGGTCAGAACCTTGATCTCCGAGAAGCACGCGAGGCCGGCCATGGGGATGTGGAGGCTGCGGAGGCCGGTGGAGACGATCTCCACCGGGTGCTCGTCGATGAGGTTCTTCCGACCGACTCCGAAGAGCGCGGCCAGCTTGTCGAGGTTGACCTCGGGCGTCTCGAAGCGCGGCAGCTTCTGGCCCATCCACACCTCGACGGGCTTCCCGTCCTTCATCTCCACCCAGACGGGCAGGTTGCCGACCGCCGTCTGCTGGACGATCCGGTTCTCGCCTTCCTCGAGGGAGATGCGCCCTTCGGAGGCCAGCGTCCAGAACGCCGCGAGAGTGGCGTGGCCGCAGAGGTCGACCTCCTGGGAGGGGCTGAAGAAGCGGACGCGGAAGTCGGCGCCCTCGCTCTCGGCGGGAAGGACGAAGGCCGTCTCGGAGCAGCCGATCTCGGCCGCGATGCGGGAGCAGTCCGCCTCGGTGAGGCCCTCGGCGTCGAGGACGACCCCGGCCGGGTTGCCCGTCAGCGGCTCCCCGGTGAAGGAGTCCACCAGCCAGATGTCGATCTCGTTCATGACTCGCTCCCGATTTCCCGGCGGATGATCGCGGCGATACCTTCCGCCGCGGCGGCCATCCGCTCCGGGTCGATCGCTTCCACCATGACCCGGGCCACCGGCTCGGTCCCCGAGTAGCGGACGACCACGCGGCCCTCGTCGGCGAGGTCCTCCTTGGCCTTCCTCACCGCGTCGCTGACCTCGGGAAGCTCCTCGAGGGGCGGGCGCTCGCGGACGGGGATGTTGATGAGACGCTGGGGGGCCCGGACGAAACAGCCGCCGAGGCGGCTCAACGGATCGCCGGCGCGTTGCCGCGCGGCGAGGAGGTGCAGGGCCGTTTCCAGGCCGTCGCCGACCATCCGCTTCCCGCGACGGACGATGAGGTGGCCCGACTGCTCGCCGCCGAGGGAGAACCCTCCCCGGTCCATCTCCTCCACGACGTAGCGGTCCCCGACGGGCGTGCGGACGAGCCTCGCTCCGATCGACTTCAGGGACTGCTCGAGGCCCAGGTTCGACATCACGGTCGCGGCCACGGTGTCGCGGGGGAGGCGCCGCCGCGCCTTGAGGTCCCGGGCCAGGATCGCCATCGTCGCGTCGCCGTCCACGACGGCGCCGGTCTCGTCGGCGAAGATCACCCGGTCGCCGTCTCCGTCGAACGCGATGCCGACGTCGGCCTTCGCGTCGACCACCGCCCGCTGGATCGTCTTCGGCCAGGTCGAGCCGCAGCGGCGGTTGATGTTCGTGCCGTTGGGCTTCGCGGCCACCGCGACGACGTCGGCGCCGAGGCGTTCGAGGGCCTGGGGGCCCGCGGTGCTCGTGGCGCCGTTCGCGCAATCCACGGCGACCCGGACGCCGGCGAGGTCGAGGCCGTTGAAGTCCTTCATGAGGACGTCGAGGTAGGCGTTCGTCGCGTCGTGGAGCGCCCGGTACCGGCCGGTCTTCTCGCCGCCGGGACAGGGACCGGTGTCCGTGCGGGACTCCACCTCCTCCGCGAACTCCGGGTCCGGCTTCCGGCCGTTTCTCAAAAAGACCTTCACGCCGTTGTCGTGCGCGGGGTTGTGGGAGGCGGAGATCACGATCCCCAGGCCGTATCGGCCCGCCATCGTCAGGCGCGCCACCGCCGGCGTCGGGAGGACCCCGGCCACGGCGGCGTCGACGCCGGAGGAGAGCAACCCGGCGACGATCGCGCTGCCGACCATCGGGCCGGAGCGCCGGGTGTCGCGGCCGACGAGGACGCGCTTCGGCGCCCCGCTCCCGATCAGCGTCGCGCCGAGGGCGCGGCCGATCTTCACCAGCTGGGAGGGAGCGAGCGAGCCCTGGTTCGCGCGCCCGCGGATTCCGTCGGTACCGAAGAGCTTGGCCATTATTTGATGGATTCGATCGTTACCTGGATTTCGCGGGCGGTGGGCTGCGTCACCTTGACGCTTCGGTACAGGTCCTCCGGCATCTCGAGGCGGACGATGCCGAGGAACGTGCCGCCCCCCCCGACCTGCTCGGCGACGAAGTCCTTGGAGTCCTCCGCGCGGATGTAGGCCCGGATGGTCTTCTCCTTCGCCCCCTTCTCGATCGCCTCGAGGTCCGCCTCCCGGCCGGTGAACTCGAGCTTGATCGTCCGACCGTCGTCGTCGGAGTGCGACACGATGCCGCCCTGGTCGATGACGAGCTGGACGCTGTAGAAGGGGCTCTCGTACTTCACGAAGAACGGCACCTTGATCATCCGTGGGACGCGGGAGCGGACGAAGGTCGCCGAGTACTCGATGATCTCGCCCCGGCCGGCGCGCACCAGGTCCTTCTCGAGGTCGTCCGCCAGGTCGAGGACGCCCTCGAGGGTCCGCTGGACCTCCTCGCCGTTCCCGCGCAGGAACTCCCCGATCGGGATCGGCTTCACCTCGACCTCCTCGAGCCGGTCGAGGACGCCCTTCGGGCCGGAGACGAGGATCTCCTGCGTGAACCCGATCTCGCCGTCGAGGCTCCACTCTCCGAGGCTCCCGTCGAACGTCGGGCGGCGGACGGGCAGCTTCTTCTTCACCTTCACCGCGACCTCGAGCTGGATCGTCTTCGGCTCCATGGAGGTGATCACGACGCTGTCGCCGTAGCGGTGCTCGACGTTCCCCGCGTTGAGGGAGAACGGGAGAGTCCGGCGGGCCTCGCCCAGAAGGTCGGCCTTGGCCACCCGGAGAATGATCCGCGCCCGGTCACCCTTGCGGATCTTGTCGATCTCGCTGCGGGGCCCCTCGAACGTCACCTGCACGTCCGTCTCGTGCCGGCCGACGGGCATGAGGCCGTGGGGCTCGAGGTCCGCGGCGGACAGGCCGCGGATCTGAACGGGGAAGGTGGCGGTGAGGGTGATGTCCTGCCGCACGGTGAACCAGACGATGGCGGCCATGACCAGCGCCGCGATCTTCACGCCCAGGTTCCGCGTGAAGATGCCCACGACGACGGAGATCATCGTGGCGAAGGGGCCGGTCCGGGCCTGACTCCTGGAAGCCGCCGCGCTCATGCCGCACTCCCCGCCCGGTAGGACGCCCGCAACTCCGCCCTCAGCTTCTCCTCGTCGTAGTCCCGCGTGATGACGCCGCCGCGGGTCACCGAGATCGTCCCGGTCTCCTCGGAGACCACCACGCAGACCGCGTCGGACTCCTCCGTGAGGCCGATCGCCGCGCGGTGCCGCGTCCCGAGGTTCCTCGACACCTCCGGGCTCTCGGTCAGCGGCAGCAGGCAGGCCCCGGCGACGATCCGCTCCTCGCGGATGATCACCGCGCCGTCGTGCAGCGCGCTGCCGGGCCAGAAGATCGTGTCGAGGAGTTCCGCCTTCACGTCGGCGTTGATCGGCACACCGGACGCGATGTAGCTGCCGAGGGCGACCTGGCCCTCGAAGACGATCAGCGCGCCGATCCGGTCCTTCGCCAGCGTCGCCGCCGCCTTGACCACTTCATCGACGAGCTTCGAGTCCCGCGCCACGAACCGGCCGACGACCGGGTTCCGGCCGAGGCGGAGGAGGCCGCGCCGGAGCTCCGGCTGGAAGATGATGATCAGGCCGATGACGGACAGCTCGAGGATGCGGCGGTAGATCGCGCCGATGATGTCCAGGCCGAACCAGGACATGATGAACATCGCGACGAAGAGGAGGATCACGAGGAAGAAGCCCAGCCCCTTGACGATCGTCGCCGCGATCGTGCCCTGCATGAATCGGAAGACGAAGTAGAGAATCAGGAAAATCAGCAGGATCTCTACGTAGTCTTTCGGAGTCGTCGGCATGGGTCCCGCGGATTGTAGGATCTGTAGGCCCGTCAGGGAACAACTGCTGCATCCGGTCTCTACCCCCGGAAAAGGCCGAAGATCGGGAAGTCGGCCGTCGTATCTCCTGCGGAGGTGAGACATGTGGATCGGCGGACGGGTCGTACGCATCCCCCTGCCGCAGATGAAGGCGGGGCTGAAGGACCGTTGGAAGAAGCGTACCCGCTACCGGCGGCGGGACGGGACAGGCGTTGTACTCCGGGGCAGCCAGGCCGGAACGCGCCGCCTGCGCCGGGGCCTGCACGAAGAGGCGGCCCTGTACCGTTCCGGGCTGCGTTGGATCTGTCTCGCCGGGATGTGGGCCGCGCTGGGTGTGGCGGCGTTTCTCGGTCCGCACGACCGGTTCTCCCCGTGGCCGTTCGGCGTCTTCGTCTGCTTCATCCTGAGCTTCGTCGCGGCCTTCGCTCGCACGCCGCCGGTCCGGATGATCGCGTCGCTCCTGATCACGTCCGCCGCCGGACTCACCGCCGGCTTCGGCTTCCATCCGGAGGTCTGCCTCGGGGTCGCGCTCTTCGGGCTGGGCCTCGTCGTCCTGAACGGGCTCAGGCTCTGACGCACGCCTCGAAGGCCCGGATCGCGTCCGTCGCCGCGCGCACGTCGTGTACCCTCACGATGTGGGCTCCCTTCGCGACGCAGGCGGTCACCGCGCCCGTCGTGAGGTGGACGCGCTCGGCGGGGGGGACGTCCCGCACCGTGGCGAGGAAGGACTTCCGCGAGGGGCCGGCGACGATCGGCCGGCCGAGCGTCCGGAACTCCGGCAGGCGCCGGATCAGCTCCTTCGACTGCTCCGCGGTCTTCGCGAAACCGATGCCGGGGTCGACGAGGATCGCCTCCTCCGGCAGCCCCGATTCTGCCGCGCGGTCGATGCTCACCGACAGCTCCGCCATCACCTCGGCGGTGACGTCGCCGTAGTCCGTCCTCGTCGCCATGTCCGCCGGCGTGCCGCGCATGTGCATGAGGACCACCGACGCCCCGGCCCGGGCGGCGACGGCGGGAGTGAGGGGATCGGCGAGGCCGGAGACGTCGTTGATGATCCGGGCGCCGGCCTGCAGGGCGTCCCGCGCGACCCCGCCGCGGCGGGTGTCGACGGAGACGGGGACGTCGAGCCCCTTCGCGATCGCTTCGATCACGGGCAGGATCCGCCGGCGCTCCTCGTCCGCGTCCACGGGTCCGGCGCCGGGGCGGGTGGACTCGCCGCCGACGTCGACGATGTCCGCGCCCTCCTCGACCATGCGGTGGGCCCGCTCCACGGCCAGGTCCGGATCGACGTACTCGCCGCCGTCGGAGAAGGAGTCCGGCGTGACGTTGAGGATGCCCATCACGAGCGTCCGCCCGCCGAGGTCGAGCGAACCGCCGCCGGCGAGGGGGACGGTGAACGACGGGTGGTCGACGACGCCGGCCATGGACACCTCCCAGCAGGCGGTCGGTCCCGCATGATACGACCGCGTTCGACCGCCTGTCAGTACGCGAAACCGCCCTCGGCGGAGGGCTCGTCCTCCGTCCGGGGCTCGTCGGCCGGCCCGGGGTCCTTCCCGGCGGATGAATCGGCGGGGGAACCGGCCTTGCGCTTCTTCTTCGTGGCCGATCGGCGGTGCGCCTCCACCGACATCCCGTCGAGAACCGCCTCGACCTCTCTGCCGGTGAGGACCTCGTACCGGAGGAGGGCGTCCGTCAGCGATTCCATCTCCGCGCGGTGGCCGTCCAGGATCGTCCGCGCCCGCTCGTGGCACTCCTCGACGATCCGGCGGACCTCCTCGTCGATCTCCACCGCTGTCTTCTCGCTGTGGTGCCGCTGCTTCATCACGTCGTGGCCGAGGAAGACGTGCTCCTGGCCCTCGCGGTAGTGGATCGGCCCGATGCGCTCGGACATGCCCCACTCCGTCACCATGCGCCGGGCGATCTCGGTGGCCCGCTCGATGTCGTTCTGGGCGCCGGAGGTGATGTCGTCGCAGAACATCTCCTCCGCGACCCGGCCGCCGAAGAGGACGGTGATCATCGCGAGGAGGCGGCTCTTCTGCATGTGGTAGCGATCGCGCTCGGGGAGCTGCATCGTCGCGCCCAGCGCCATGCCGCGCGGGATGATCGTCACCTTGTGCAGCGGCTCGGCGTCGTCTTCGTACTGCGCGACGAGCGCGTGGCCCGACTCGTGGCAGGCGGTGATCCGCCGGTCCTCCAGCTCGAGGACGCGGGATCGCTTCTGCCGGCCCCAGCGAACCTTGTCCCGCGCCTCTTCGAGATCGTCGAGTTCGACCGAGTCCTTGTCCTTCATCGTCGCGAGGAGGGCGGCTTCGTTCACCACCGCCGCGAGGTCGGCGCCGGAGAAGCTCGGCGTGCCGCGGGCGATGACGGTGAGGTCGACGTCCGGGTCGAGCTTCACGTTCCTCGCGTGTACCTCGAGGATCGCGAGGCGACCCTTCAGGTCCGGCATGTCGACGACGACCTGGCGGTCGAACCGCCCGGGGCGGAGGAGCGCCGGGTCGAGGATGTCGGGCCGGTTCGTGCTGGCGAGGATGATGATCCCCTCGTCCGTCTCGAAGCCGTCCATCTCCACGAGGATCGCGTTGAGCGTCTGCTCGCGCTCGTCGTGGCCGCCGCCGAGACCGGCGCCGCGCTTGCGGCCGACGGCGTCGATCTCGTCGAGGAAGATGATGCAGGGGGAGTTCTCCCGCGCCTGCTTGAACAGGTCGCGGACGCGGCTCGCGCCGACGCCGACGAACATCTCCACGAAGTCCGAGCCGGAGATGGAGAAGAACGGCACGTCCGCCTCGCCGGAGATCGCCTTCGCGAGGAGCGTCTTCCCGGTGCCCGGCGCGCCGACGAGCAGGACGCCCTTCGGCACGCGCCCGCCCAGGCGCTGGAACCGCATCGGGTTCTTGAGGAAGGCGATGATCTCGCCCACTTCCTCCTTCGCCTCCTCGATGCCGGCGACGTCCTCGAACGTGACGGTCGTGTGTTCGCTCCGGTGCATCCGCGCACGGCTCTTCCCGAAGGAGAGCATGCCCGGAGGCCCGCCGGCCGACCGGGACTGGCGCATGTAGAGGAACCAGAACAGGCCGATCAGCAGGATCCACGGGATGATAGGCAGGAGGTAGGCCCAGAACCGGCTGGGGAACTCCGTCGTGAACCGGGTCACGTTCGGTCTGATGCGAGTTTCGATGTACTCCCGGTCGAGGATCTCCGGGTGGGGGAGCGCCACGCGGAAGGACTGCTCCCGGCCGTCGGGGCCGGTCTCTTTCCAGGTCCCGGTCAGGACCCACTCGTCCCGGATCACGGTGAGCCGACCGACGTCGCCATTTTCGAGGCGACGGTCGAAGTCGAGCCAGTCGAGCTTCTCCGCACCGCCCCCGCCCTCCCCGAACACGAAGAGGATCGTCGCGCCCATGGCGACCACGAGGAGGATCGTCAGGATCCCGCGCGGTCGGCGCTCGCGGGGGCGGCTGTCACGGGGAGTTTCCGGCTCGACCATGTCGTCACCACTCGCTGGAGAGGGAGTAGACGACCCGTTCGGCGATCCGTCGCATGACGAGGACCTCGGCGGTCCGCAGGGACTCGCCCTTCACGGGCACGAAGGAGGCGCGCTCCACCATCCGCCGGCCGTCCACGATCTTCCTTCCCCCACTGCGATTTCCGGTGCGGTCCGTGACCGTGACGACCACCGTGAACACGACCGAGGACTCGCGGATGCCGCCCTTCGACCGGTCGGAGAGGACGTCCTCGTTCACGTCCACGAGTTTCCCGGTGACGACCACGTCCGCCGCGCTGCCGTCGACGAGGGAATAGGAGGTCCGCGCCGCCGCCTCCTCCCGGACGAACCGCGTCAGGTCCCGCTCCAGGTCGCGCCGGAGCGTCCGGTTCGTGAACATCGGGATCGCGAGCGTGCGGCCGCGGCCCGACGAGATCTGGCCCGCGGAGTACCCGCAGGACAGCGGGACCAGGAAGAGGAGGATCGCCGCCGCGAGTCTCATTCCTCTCCCGCGGCGAGGGCTTCGAGACGGTCCTTCGCCTCCCGGCCCGCCTCCGTTTCCGGATACCGCCGGCTCGCGTGCTCCAGGTACATCCGCTCCGCCGAAAACCTCTCGCGCCCCCGGTAGAAGTCGGCGATCAGCACGCTCTTCGCGGCGAGGAGGCCGTCGATCTCCTCGAGTTGCTCCTTCGCGTCCGCGAGGCGGTCGGCGTACTCCGTCCGGAGGGCCTCGCTGCGCTCGATGATCCGGATGTAGATCGCGAAGTCGGCCCTCGCCAGGATGAGGGAGTCCAGGTCGTAGGCGGCGCCCCGGTTGATCCTCCGATAGGCGATCCCCCGCAGGAAGCGGGCCTCGTACGTCCACTCGCTCTGCGGGTAGTCGTCGAGGATCTGCGAGAAGTTCAGGACGGCTTCGTCGAACTCGTATCCCCGCAGGCGGGCCCGGCCGACGAAGAAGTAGGCGTCGTCCGCCCGGGAGCCGTTGTGCAGCTTCTCGGTGATCCAGGTCAGCGCCCTCAGGCCGGAGTCGGACGTCTTCATGATCCCCAGACCGGCCAGGCCGCTCTTGCCCCGCTCGTAGCGGCGCACGCCGATGTCGTACATCCGCTCGCCGAGGACGCCCAGGTTGTGCAGGTGGAAGGCGTCGTGGAAGTCCTCGTAGGACTCCTGGGCGAGCTTCAGATCGCCGTTGAAGTACCAGGCTTCGGCGGCGAGCCACCAGGCCGCGTCGGCCTCCGGTGTGCGGGGGTAGTCGTCGATCAGGAGTTCGTACGTCCGGGCCGCGGTCGGGTAGTTCTTCGCCGCGAGCTCCGCGTCGGCGATCGCCTTCACCTCGGCCGCGGTGGCGCCGTGCGGGATCGACGCGGGGCTGGTTCGGCAGCCCGCGGCGGCGACCGCGACGACGGCGAGCAGGATGTAGGGGGAAAGCCGCACGAGGGACCTCCTCTGGATCAGTCGGAAGGATACCGGATTCCCCCGGAACGGGTCACAACATGTCGCCGCCCGTAGGCCGGGACGGTGGCCGCACAGACCTCGCACCCCGGTTCCCCGGGACGGCTCACAGGAACCGCGCCGTGCGGAGCTTGCGTTCCAGGCGCCACTCCGTGAAGGCGGTCAGGAAGCCGCGGATCGCGCGCTGGTCCGCCCGGGAGAGGCGCAGGCGCGCCGCCGTCCGGGGGCGGCTGGCCGCGAGGGTGCGAAGGGCTTCCACCACGCCCGGTCCGACCGTCAGGGGGCGGGCCTCCGTGTCCCGGCAGTCCGCGCAGATCAGGCCCCCGAAGGAGACGGAGAGGCGGCGCTCCCGGCCGGCCAGCTCGCGGCCGCAGGATCCGCAGGCCGTGAGCGACGGGGCGAAACCGAGCTCCGCGAGCAGCCGGAGCTCGAGGGAGGCGCCGAGGGCGGGGATCGACCGGTCGCCGGCGGACGAGAGCGCCGTCAGCCCTTCCACGAGCAGGTCGAAGACCCCGGGGAGCGGCTCCTCCTCGCGCGTCATGCCGGTGAGGATCTCCGCGAGGTGGCAGGCGAGGTAGAACCGCTTCAGGTCGCGGCGGAGCGCCGGCCATGCCTCCTCCACCGTGAAGGCCGTGAGCAGGTGGAGGCCGGCCCGGGGGCGGAACAGGACCACGGCCGGGCCGAGGTAGAACAGGTCCAGTGCGCCCCCGAACGACGACTTCTCCTTCTTCGAACCCTTGGCGAGCGCGGCCACCACGCCGCTCTCGCGGGTCAGGAGGCGGAGGATCTGGGAGGTCTCCGAGTAGTCGTACTTCCTCAGGACCAGGGCCCGGTGGGGACGTCCCCGGCTCAGGAGCCTGTCCTGACGACCCGCACGCGGTTCACCCGGCGCTCGTCCGCGTCGAGCACGGTGAAGACGAGGCCGTCCTGCTCGAACTCGTCGCCGACGATGGGGATGCGGCCGAGGGCCGTGAAGACCAGGCCACCCACGGTGTCGTAGTCGTCCGAGGGGATCTCGGCCTCCAGGTGGTCCGAGAGGTCGTCGACGTGGACCTGGGCGTCCACCTCCACCTCGTTCTCCCCGAGAACCTTGAGGGGCGGGACGTCGACGCTCTCGTCGAACTCGTCCTCGATCTCGCCGACGATCTCCTCGAGGATGTCCTCGATCGTGATGAGGCCCGCCGTGCCGCCGTACTCGTCGATGACGATCGCGATGTGGGTCTTCCGCCGCCGGAACTCGTCGAGGAGCTGACTGATCTTCTTCGTCTCCGGCACGAAGAACGGCTTCCTCGACACCTCCACGGCCGTCAGGTGCTCCCGCGCCTCCGAGCCCGCCCAGTGTTCCAGGAGGTCCTTGGCGTAGAGGATGCCGACGACCTCGTCCATGTTCTCGGTGAACACGGGCACGCGGGAGTGGCCCTCCTCGAACACCTGGCGGACCGCGTCTCCGATCGGCGTGTCCCGGTCGAGGGCGAACATGCGCGTGCGCGGCGTCATGACGTCCGCGACGTCGGCGTCCGGGAAGTGGAGCGCGCGTTCGATCATGCTCACTTCCGACTCGCGGAGGAGGCCTTCCATCTCGCCTTCCTCCACCGCCGACATGATCTCCTCCTCGAGTTCGTCGTGTCCCTCGGGGTCGATGGTGCGGCCCGCGAGTCGCTCCGTCACCCGCCGGAGGAACCAGAGGATGAGCCAGACCGGCGTGAACGCGGTGTGCGTGGCGCGGATCGCGCCCCGGACGTAGAGGAGGATCTCCTCCGAGAAGATGCGGCCGACCATCCAGGGGACGAGGCGGACGACGGTCAGGAGCGCGACGACGGCGACGGCGCCCGCCTCGAGGACGGTGCCGATCTCGGGAGCCCGGCCGACCGGAGCGATCCAGAGGTAGACCGCCAGGCAAAACGCCACGTGGGAGACGATGGAGATGGAGCGGCAGGTGAGGAGGAACTGCTCATCGAGGGCGATGAAGGCCTGGCAGGTCTCTTCCCGGGTGCCGTTCCCCGAGTGGTCCCGCTTCTTCGCGAGGTCCAGCAGCCGGGGCGGCGAGTAGTGGGCGAGGGCCGATTCCGCCAGTGAGTAGAAACAGGACGTCGCCGCCGCGATCAGCGCGACGACCTGTGGGCAAGGGTCGTCCAACGAGTTCCTCCGCCTCGTCCGCGAGGCGCCTGAAGATGCCGCCTGCCGGGGGTTTCTGTCAAGGGTTGACGGGCCCTCAACTGCGGTTCAGGTGGCACACCGCCACCGCCAGCGCATCCGCCGCGTCCTCCGGCACCTGCTCCGTCAGCGAGAGGATCACGCCGACCATCCGGCCGACCTGGTCCTTTCCCGCGTTTCCGTTGCCCGTCACCGCCTTCTTGACGGTGGCCGGCGGGTACTGCGCGACGGGCCGTCCCTCCATCGCCGCGGCCAGCAGGGCCACGCCGCGGCCCTCGCCGATCCGCAGCGCCGACTGGACGCTCTTGCCGTAGAACGCCTCCTCCAGCGCCACGACGTCCGGCTCGTGCTCCCGGATCGCCTTCCGGATGCCGTCGTGGATCACCTGGAGCCGCGCGAGGAGGTCGCCCTTCATCCGCCCGGGGGCGACGACCTCGAAGTGGACCGGGACGAGACGGTTCCCGACCCGGTCCACGACACCGATGCCGACGGACCGGGTGCCCGGATCGATACCGAGCACCCGGTAGCGCGATTCCCTCACTCGCCCAGCACCTGCGGCTCCGGCAGCGAGGCCGGCCGCTCGTCGAAGGTCTCGGGGTTTCCGGCGATCACGATCGTGACGCCGTCCGGCCGCAGGTACTTCTTCGCGACGCGCTGGATGTCCTCCTTCGTGACGGTGGCGATCCGCTCCTCGAAGGTCTTCATCCAGTCCCGCGGGTAGCCCAGGTACTCCAGGGAGACGTACTGGTCGACCACGCCGAACGGGCTCGCCACGTTGAAGACCATCCCGTTCAGGAAGGACTGTTTGGCGAGGTCGAGCTCCTCGTCGGAGACCGGCTCCTCGCGGATGCGGCGCATCTCCTCGAGGATGAGGCTCGTGGCCTTCCAGGTCGTCTCGCCCTTCGTCTGGACCGACGCCTGCCAGAGGCCCAGGTCCACCTTGCGCGTCACCATCGAGTAGACCGAGTAGGCGAGGCCCTCGCGGACGCGCACGACCTCGGTCAGCCGCGAGGAGAACCCGCCGCCGCCGAGGATGAAGTTCATGATGTCGAGCGTGACGCGATCCGGGTCGGTCCGGGCCACCATGCGGTGGGCCATCTGG
Source organism: Planctomycetota bacterium (assembly GCA_039714635.1). Taxonomy (GTDB): domain Bacteria; phylum Planctomycetota; class JAJSAM01; order JAJSAM01; family JAJSAM01; genus JBDLIY01. The sequence continues at coordinate 926 of JBDLIY010000012.1, read as the reverse complement.
ACGTGCGACTGCCCCTCGATCCGCGGGATCAGGACGACCTTCGGGTCGTAGGTGCGCTCGAGCTTCGGCGCCGGCGGGATCTCGGTCGGCTCGACCTTCCAGTCGCCGAAGACCTGTCCGAGCTTCGCGACGATCTCGTCCTTTCCGACATCGCCGGCGACGCCGACGATCATCGTGTCCGGCCGGACGTACTTCTTCCAGTACGCGACGCAGTCGTCGCGCGTGATCGCCCCGATCGTCGCCACGGTCGGCACGCGGCCGTAGGGGTGGTCGCCGTAGAGCTGGGCGGGGAACGCCTGCGCCAGCGCCCCGGAGGGGGAGTCGGCGGCGCGGCTGATGTTCGTCGCGAGGCTCGGCTGGACCAGCGGGAAGATCTGCGGGTCGAACTGCGGCTTCCGGAGGAGGTCGGCGAGGAGCGCCAGGCCCTTGTCCAGGTCCTTCGTCATCACCGAGAGACCGGCCTGGCCGTGCTCGGCCTGGACGCCGACCTCGACGTTGGCGGCGAGGAACTCCACCTCCATGTCGAACATCATGCGGTTGCGCTCGCCGGCGCCGCCGTTGCGGGCGTAGACCGCGGTCATCGAGCCGAGGCCTTCCTTGCCGGCGGGGTCGTGGATGGACCCGGCCTTGAACCAGATCGTCATGTCGACGAGCGGCAGCTCGCGGTCCTCCAGGTAGTAGAGGACCATGCCGTTTTCGAGCTCGATCCGCTCGGGCTCCGGCATCGTGAACTCGAGGGGGCCGAAGGTGAGCTCGTCGGGGTGGACGGGGCGGTCGGCGGTCTCGCCGGCTGTTTCACCCCATCGGTGCCGATTCCGCCACCGGAGCCAGAGAAGATGTCGTTCCTCGCGGACTTCACCGCCGGGCAGGCGCAGTTCGAATACGACCCGAACTCCTCGTACCAGAACGCCGTGGTCTACGTGTTC
>JBDLIY010000011.1:0-21221 GCA_039714635.1 Planctomycetota bacterium | reverse complement strand
TTTCAGGAGGTCGTCGTAGTCCATCGGAGTACGAGTGTAGCGCGCCGGGTGACCGCGGACAGGCAGTTGTGCCCGCGCCCGAGGCGGGGAAGAAACCGGGCGAACGCGAGAAGATGGAAGTCGTACGGCGGCGGGGTCGAGAAGTCCTCGGCATACGGTCCGTCACGCACGATGGGCTCGAGCCGGGCGATCTCCTCCGCTCCGTCGGCATGCCGAGGACGCGGGCCAGCCGAAGCGCCGTGTCCGGGGTGACGGAGCGGCGTCCGTTCACGACCTCGTTCAGGCGGGGGCACGAAACGCCGAGTCGCCGCGCAACCTCGCTCTGGGAGATCCCCAGCGGCCGCAGAAACTCCTCCCTGAGCATCTCGCCGGGGTGGGTGGGCGGCCGAATCGACGAGGGGAGGAACGGTGTGAACCCGGGAGCACGCCCCACCGCAGACGAAACCCCGCCGCTGCTGAGCAGGCGGCGGGGTTTCGTCTGCGAGGAACGGTCCGACCGGGCTCAATCAGTCGCCGGTCGTCGGAGCTTCCTCGGCCTCGTACTGCTTCAGCTTCTCCGGCTTGAACCGCTGCCGCTTCAGGCCCAGCTCCTCGTACGGCAACCCCTGGGCGAACGCGAGAAGCTGGAAGTAGTACAGCGGCGGGGTCGAGAAGTCCTCGTCGAACTTCTTCCCCACCCGGTGCTGGCCGTGGTCGAACTGGCCGAAGCAGGTCGGGCAGATCATGCCCAGGAGGTCGGCTTCCTCGTCCCGGACCGAAGATAGGAGATCCCGCATCATGATGTCGGGCATGTCCTCGTCCTCACACGCCTTCCCGCAACAGAGGCTCCACAGCTTGTGGCGGACCGGCGTCGCGCCGAGGGCCGCCATGAACTCCTCCATCACGTTCGGGTTGTTCGGGTCGTCCACCTTCATGATCTTGGAAGGCTTCAGGAGGTGGCAGCCGTAGTGGATGGCCACCTTCAGGTCCGTCAGCGGGCGGACGACGGACTCGCGGATCTTCTCGACCCCGACCTCGTCGCGCAGCATCGAGACCACGTGGCGAACCTTCACCGTCCCCTTGTACTCCTTGCCGATCTTCGCGAGGCGCTGGTTGACCTTCGCGCGCATCGCGTCGTCCTTCAGGAGATTGGAGGCCTCCTGGAGGGTGGCCGTGCAGCCCGAGCAGATCGTGAAGATGTCGAGCCCCATCTCTTCGGCGATCACGAGGTTTCTCGCCGCGACGGTGAGCCAGGACATCTTGTCCTTCGCCTTGAAGTAGATCGGGTCCGGGCAGCAGGAGGAGCCGTGCATGTCCACGATCTCGACGCCGAGCTTCGGCAACGTGTAGCGGACCGCGAACTCCATCGCCGGGTAGCGGACGGGGATCATGCAGCCGGGGAAGAACGCGAAACGCTTCAAGAGTCCTCTCCTTCTGCCGGCGCGAGGATGGCGGCGATCTCGTCCATGGGGACTTCCTCGATCGGCGGCAGGCCGAACTTCTCGCGGTTGCGGTGGACGGCCGAGGTGATCGGCGTCGTCCGCCCGGTCTTGATGAAGGCCTCCGCGACGCGCTGCGCGGTCTCCGGGTCCAGGCCGCGGTCCGCGAGCATGTTCTTCAGGGCGATGATGACTTCGACGGGTTTGACTTCCTGGGGGCAGCGCTCCTCGCAGTTGTAGCAGTTCGTGCACAACCACAGGACGGAGTCGGTGCCGAGGAGTTCCTCGCCCATGCCGTAGAGCACCTTGAGCATGATCTCGCGGGGGTTGAAGTCGGTGCCGTAGGTCGCGGCCGGGCAGTCGCCCACGCACGCCCCGCACTGGTAGCAGTACGCGACGAGGTTGCCCTCGACCTTCCCGGCCAGCTCCCTCCGGAACTCGTAGTCGACCTTCGCGACTTCGCCGTCGCAGCCGCCGCAGGCATCCGCCATGGGATTCTCCTCGCTTACGCCTTGGCCTTCTTCGGCTTGAGCGCTCTCACCGAGTTCGAACGGCAGTTGGGACAGGTCCGCTCGATCGGGGTCTTCGCGTCGTACGGTCCTTCGTGCTCGTGTCCGCAGCGCAGGCAGATCATCGGGCGAATTTCAGGCATCTCAATTCTCCTGTCGGGGCCCCGGTGCCCGGGGCCCCGAATCGGTGTCACCACTCAGCTGCTCGAAGCGGCTTTCTTCTTCTTGGCGGCCGCTTTCGCGGCCTTCGCTTCGGCCTTCTTCTTCGCCGCTTCCTTCTCGTCGAGGATGGCCTTCACGCCGGCGTCGATCTCTTCCTGCGTCACCGTCTTCAGGAAGTCGTCCATCTCCTGCATCGTCTCGGCGAACCGCGCTCCCTGGGCGGAACTGATCCACTCGAGGCGCAGGCGCTCCGGCCGGATGCCGAGCTTCTCGAGCCGGTCCCAGAGCTTGTCGACGCGCTTCTGGGTCTGGTGGACGGCGTCGATGTAGTGGCAGTCGGTGTAGTGGCATCCGGAGACGCACACCACGGCCGCGCCCAGCTCGAAGCCGCGCATCACGAACTCGGGGTCCACGCGTCCGGAGCACATCGTCCGGACCAGGCGCTGCGACGGCGGGTACTCGAGCCGTGCCACGCCCGCCGTGTCGCCGCCGGGGTAGCTGCACCAGTTGCAGGCGAAGACGAGGGCCTTCTTCTCGGGCTCCTCGTCCAGGATGGCGTCGACCTGGGCGATGTACTGGTCATCCGTGAAGTGCTGCATGTGGATGGCGTCCTGCGTACAGGCCGGGGCGCAGGTCCCGCAGCCCGTGCACGACGCCGCGACCACCTGGGGATAGACCCCGTTCTTCTTGTCCGGCTTGGAGATCGCGTTGTACGGGCAGACCCGCGTGCACATGCCGCAGTAGTTGCAGACGTCCTCGTTGATCCGCGAGGTGATCGCCTCGACGGTGACCTCGCCGGCGTTCAGGAGGGCGTTGGCGCGCGACGCCGCGAACCCGGCCTGGCAGACCGAGTCCTTCACGTCCTTCGGCGCCTCCGCGCAGCCGCAGATGTAGACGCCCTTCGTCGCCGCCTCGACCGGGCGGAGCTTCGGGTGCGCCTCCTGCAGGAAGCCGTCGGGGCTCTTGGAGATCGTCAGGAGACTGCGGATCTCCGGAGCGCTGTCCCGCGGGACGCCGCCGACGGCGAGGACGACCATGTCGTACTCCTCGCGCAGCAGCTTTCCGGTCGTCGTGTTCTCGACGATCATCTTCAGCCGGTCGCCGCCGTTCGTGACCTCGCCCGGGATGCCGCGGACGTACTGGACGCCCGCCTCCTTGCTGCGGACGAACATCTCCTCGAACCCCTTCCCGAACGCTCGGATGTCCATGTAGAACACCGTCACGTTCATGTCCGGGTAGTGGTCGCGCAGCAGCAGGGTGTCCTTCACCGTGTTCATGCAGCAGAAGTTGGAGCAGTACTCCTTGGCCCGGCTGTCCTTCGAGCGCGAACCGACGCACTGGATGAACGCGACGGACTTCGGCTCCTCGCCGTTGGACGGGCGCACGAGGTGTCCCTCGGACGGACCGTCGACGGAGAGCATGCGCTCGAACTCCATGCTGGTGAGCACGTCCGGGTGCTTCCCGTAGCCGTACTCCTCGATGCCGCTCGGGTCGAACGTGTCCATGCCGGTCGCCACGACGACCGCGCCGACGTCGAGCTCGATGAACTCGTCCTGCATGTCGAAGTCGATGCAGTTCTTCTCGCAGGCGTCCTGGCACTTCCCGCAGGCGATCGGGTTGTTGCCCAGGCAGTTCTCCATGTCGATCGTGTAGCTGGAGGGAACGGCCTGGGGGAACGGGATGTAGATCGCCTTGCGCGCCCCGAGCCCCATCTGGAACTCGTTCGGCGTCGCGACGGGGCAGACGTCCGAGCAGTCACCGCAGGCGGTGCACTCGGACTCCACCACGTAGCGCGCCTTCTTGCGGACGCGGGCCTTGAAATTGCCCACGTAACCGCTGACGTGATCGACTTCGCAGTAGCTCAGGATCTCGATGTTATGGTGGCGCCACGCCTCCATCATCTTGGGCCCGAGAATTCATATGGGGCAGTCCATCGTGGGGTAGGTTTTTGCCAGTTGCGGCATCACCCCGCCCAGGCTGGGCTCCTTCTCCACGATGTAGACCTTGTTCCCCGCGTCCGCGAGGTCGAGGGCGGACTGGATACCGGCCACCCCTCCGCCGATCACGAGCGCCGCGCGCGTCACGGGGAACTTCATCTCCTCGAGAGGTTCGAGGTGACGAGCCCGCGCGACCGCGCTGGCCATCAGGTCAATCGCCTTGCCCGTCGCCCCCACCGGGTCCTTGGAGTGGACCCAGGAGCAGTGTTCCCGCAGGTTCACCATCTCCATCAGGTACTTGTTCAAGCCCGCCTCTTCCACGCAGGCGCGGAAGGTGGGCTCGTGGAGCTTGGGAGTGCAGGCCGCGATGACGACGCGGTCCAGGCGGTTGTCCCGGATGATCTTCTGGATGTCGTTCTGACCGGGGTCGGAGCAGGAGTATTTGCTGCGCACGGCGGACACGACGTTCGGCAGCGACTTGGCGTGTTCGACGACCTTGTCGTTGTCGATCGTGCCGGCGATGTTCATCCCGCAGTCGCAGACGAACACGCCGATGCGCAGGTCCTCACCAGGCTTTGAGATCATCGCTTATTCCTTCCGCTCGGGAAGTTCCACACACACATCCGTCTACTCGAGCGCGTCGGCCAGGATCTCGGCCAGGTCGCGCATCTCGATTTCGATTTCATCGGACAGTTTCGGGTCCTTCATGGAGCACTTGAAGTGCACCTGGCACTTGGGACAGGAGGTCACCATCACCTCCGCCCCGGTCGCCCGGGCCTCCTTCAGCCGGTCCACCTGGATCTGCTTGCTGAAGCGGTCGCAGCTCGACCAGGAGCCGCCGGCGCAACAGGTGGCGGAACGACCGGAGTGGGCCATTTCCTCGAGCTCCACGCCGGGCACCTTCGCGAGAAGCTCCCGGGGCGCGTCGTAGACGCCGAGGTGACGGCCGAGACGGCAGGGGTCCTGGAACGTCACGGTTTCGCTGCCGTTCTCAGGCTCCTTGAAGCTCAGCTTGCCGGAGTTCTCCGCGAGGTACTCCGTCAGGTGCAGCACGCGGAGATCGCCGCCATCCAGGTACTTCTCGTAGTCGATCCGCCACGTGCGCACGCATTCGGCGCACGGCGTGACGAGGATCTTCGCGCCGCTCTTCGCGACGAGGTCGACGTTGAACTTCGCCAGCTTCTCGAAGTTCTCGAGGTCCCCGTTCCACAGGAGGTCGTGCCCGCAGCACTTCTCCACCGGCGAGACGACCGGCTCCACGCCGAGGTGGTTCAGCAGCTTCACGGACGCCTGCGAGCCCGAGAGTGTGTCGACTTCGAACTCGGGGAAGAAGGCGTCGTAGTAGGGAGTGCAACCGGTCCAGAAGAAGACCTCGCCCGTCTCGGGCTTCGTCTTCAGGTCGTCCGTGACCCAGCCCATGCGGTCCTGCTGCGTGCCGCCGTCGGCCATCATCCGCATGACGGACTGGAGGGCGCCGCCGTGCGGGCACTCCGGCGGCCCGCCCTTCTTGAAGGAGAGCGCGCGGAGTTCCTTGATCAGGCCGGTGTAGTCCACGGCGGCCGGGCAGCGCTGGTCGCACTGGCTGCAGGTCAGACACTGGTAGATGGTCGGGTTCCCGAGGAGTTCCTCGTCACCCTGGATCGTGTCGACGACGTGGCGCCGGGGGCTGTAGTCGGCCCCGGCCAGCGGGATCGGGCAGGACGCGGTGCACTTCCCGCAGTCCAGGCACCCGAGCGCGTGCGCCGCGACGGCGGCTCTCGCGAGCTCGTTCATCGTCAGGCTCCCTTCTTCGCGGCGATGGCGAGGGGGCTCGGCCCCAGGACGCGAAGCTGCTCGATGAACTCGTCGATCACCTCGGCCCAGCGAACGCCCTCCGCGGCGCTGATCCACTCGAGGCGGAGGCGCCCCTCCTCGATCCCGAGGAGCTTGACCATCTTCATCGTCTTGTCGAACAGCTCGACGGCGCGCTCGTTGCCGAAGACGTAGTGGCAGTCACCGAAGTGGCAGCCGGAGACGAGGACGCCGTCCGCCCCGCGCTCGAACGCGCGGAGGACGAACGCCGGCTGGATCCGGCCCGAGCACATCACGCGGATCGTGCGGAAGTGCGGCTGATGCTGGAGGCGCGAGACCCCCGCCGTGTCGGCGCCCGCGTAGCTGCACCAGTTGCAGGCGAAGACGACGAGCTGTGGATCCCGATCCTGATTCGGGCTTCCGGTTCCGTTCCCGTCACTCATTTCGCCACCTCCCCGGTCGGCGCCACGTCCCTGAGCGGCACATCGAAGTAGGCGTCGATCATCGAGTTGATCTGGCGGTCCGTGAAGTGGCGCGCCACGATCGCCCCGGAGGGACACCAGGCGGTGCACGTCCCGCAGCCCTTGCAGAGCGAGGCGTTGATCTCCGCCAGCCACAGGCCGCCCTCGTGTTCGACGAGGCCCGGCGCCTGGAAGTCGCAGATGTCCGCGCACGTCCCGCAGCCGCGGCACTTGTCCGTGTCCACCCAGGCGACCGCCGGGTCCACCGTCACCTTGTCGTAGGCGAGGAAGACGGAGGCCTTCGCGGCCGCCGCCGACGCCTGCGCGACGCTGTCGACGATGTCCTTCGGCCCCTGGACGGTGCCGGCCACCAGCACGCCCTCGACGGACGTCTCGACCGGAGCCAGCTCCGGGTGCCGCTCGAGGAAGAACCCGTCGAGGCCCAGGCTGGGCTTCAGCAGGTCGTGGAAGTGTTCCGTCTCCGGCTGGAGCGCCTTCATGCCCGTGGCGAGGACGACCATGTCCGCCGGGACCTCGATGGTCCGCCGCAGCAGGTTGTCGTAGGAGCGGACACCGCTCACCTTGCCGTTCCCCATGACCGTGGGCTTCTCGCCGTAGGGCACGCGGATGAAGAGGACGCCCATCCCGCGGGCCTTCCGGTACATCTCCTCCGAACCGGTGGAGATCGTCCGGATGTCCCGGTAGAAGACCGAGACGTCGACGCCCTGCTCGCGAAGCTGGATGGCCTGCTTGATCGAGGTCGGGCAGCAGTAGCGCGAGCAGCCGGTGAAGCCGTCGCACTCGCGCGAACCGACGCACAGGATGAACGCGGCCGTCTTCGGCTTGTCGCCGCCCGCCAGCTTCACCTCGCCGTCCCCGCAGAACTGCCCCTCGAGGTCGGACGCGGTGATGACGTTCTCGAACTCGCCGGCGCCGAACTCGCCCTTCGGGTCGTAGAGGTCGGCGCCGAACGCGAGGATGATCGCCCCGGCGGGCATCATCTCGGTCGTCTTGCCCTTCAGGGCGACGTCGAAGTTCCCGACGAAGCCCTCGACCCCCTCCACCTCGGTCTCTGTGCAGATCCGGGCCCCGCTCTCCGCAAGGCGCGCGATCTTCTCGTCGAGCACTTCCTTCGCGGGCCGCATGTTCGGATAGAGGAACTTCAGCTCCGGCTCGTTCAGGCGTCCGCCGAGGCGGTCGGCCTTCTCGACGAGCGTCACCGGGTAGCCCTGGACCGCCAGGTCCGTGGCCGCCTGGATGCCGGCGATCCCGCCGCCCACCACGACCGCGGCGCGCGTCATGGGAACGCTGCCCTTGTGGAGCGGCTCGAGGTTTCGGGCGCGGGCGACGCCCATGCGGATCAGCGCCTTCGCCTTCTCGTTCGCCTTCTCGGGCGTGGCGGTGTGCACCCAGGAGCACTGGTCCCGGATGTTCACCATTTCCATGAGGTAGGGGTTGAACCCGACGCGCCGGAGCGATTCCTGGAAGATCGGCTCGTGCGTCCGCGGCGTGCAGGCCGCGACGACGATCCGGTTCAGGTCGTGCTCCCTCACCATCTCCACCATCTCGTCCTGGCCCCCGGAGGAGCAGGAGAAGAGGTGCGTCTGGCTGAGGGCGACGTCCGGGAGTTCCCCGGCCTGCGCCGCCAGCGTCTCCACGTCGAGGAGGCCGGCGATGTTGATGCCGCAGGCGCAGACCATGACGCCGATCCGCGGCGGACCGGAAAGGTCCATCGGCTCGATGTCCTCTTCCTTCTCCTCCACACGGCTGCCCGTGAGGAAGAGCTGGGCGCGGGCCGCGGCGGCGGACGCCTGGGCCACGCAGTCCGGGATGACCTGCGGGCCGCTGGCGCTGCCGGCCACGTAGACGCCGTCACGGTTCGTCTCGACGGCGGAGACGGCCGGGTCCTTCCGGGAGACGAAACCGTAGGGGTCGGTCTCGATGCCGAGCGTGTCCGCCAGGTCCTTCGCGCCGTCGTTCGGCGCCGCCGCGACGGACAGGACGACGAGATCGGCTTTCACGTGCTTCTGCTTGCCCTCGAGGGTGTCCTCGACGAACAGCACGAGGTCGCCGTTCTCCTCCTCCTCGATCTTCGACGGGCGGCCGCGGAGGTAGATCGCGCTCTCGTCTTCCTTCGACCGGTTGACGAAGTCGTCGAACCCCTTGCCGAACGCCCGGATGTCCGTGTGGAGGATCGTGATGTCCTCCACCTCCGGATCGTGCTGGCGGATCAGCAGGGAGTCCTTGACCGCGTTCATGCAGCAGAAGCGACTGCAGTACGGCCGGTCGCCGTCCCCGCGCGCGCCGACGCACTGCACGAAGACGATGTTCTTCGGCGTCTCGTGGTCGGACGGGCGGATCACGTGGCCCTGGGTCACGCCGGAGGCGTTCAGCAGGCGCTCCAGCTCCAGGCTCGTGATCACGTTGGGGAAGCGGCCGTAGCCGTAGTTGCCGAGTTTGCGGGCGTCGAACTCGTCGAAGCCCACGGCGACCACGACGGCCCCCGCGTCGATCTCGACCTCTTCCTCGACCATGTCGAAGTCGATCGCGTCGACGTCGCAGGCCTCGGTGCAGTTTCCGCAGACGAGGATCTTGTCGTTGAGACAGGCGTCCTTGTCGATCACGTACGTCGACGGCACGGACTGCGGGAACGGGCGGTAGATGGCCTTGCGGGCCATGAGCCCGGCGTCGAACTCGTTGCCCCCCACCTGGGGACAGACGTCCACGCAGAGCCCGCACGCCACGCACTTCTCCGTCACGTAGCGCGGGTGCTTCTTCACCCGGACCACGTAGTGACCCGGCTCGCCCTCACAGTCGACGACTTCAGCGTTCGTCAGGACTTCGATGTTCGGATGCCGACCGGCATCCATGGCCTTTGGCCCCAGTATTCATATGGAGCAATCCATGGTGGGGAAGGTCTTGTCGAGCTGGGCCATGCGGCCGCCCAGCGTCGGACTCTTCTCCACCAGGGTCACCTTGATCCGGGCATCGGCCAGGTCGAGCGCCGCCTGGATGCCGGTGATGCCGCCGCCGATGACGACGGCGGACTTCATCTCCGGCTCCCTCTCCTCGACGTTCTCCCCCGATTCCTCACCGGGGAGAGTCTGTTCGGCGATCTCGTCCGCGAACAGGTCGACCTTCTTGTCAGGCTGAGCTTTCACGCTCCCGCCTCCGTACTCGCAAAGGTTCCAGCTGGTGTCAGGAACTGGTTCAGGAGTCCGCCGCCGCGGGCGCCTCTTCCTTCTTTCCTTCGTACGTCTTCTCGAAGTGATCCCAGCCGGCGTCGAAGGCCCTGAGGTTCAGGGTCTCGGTCCCCGGCGGGACGGAGTTCTCCACCGCCGCGCGCATCTTCTCCTTCGGGACGACCTTCGTGGCCGACGCGAAGAAGCCGAGCATGACGATGTTCTGGACGATGATCCGGCCCAGCTCCTCGGCGATGCGGGTGCTGGGAACGCCGTACTGTTTCTGGTCCGGCTTCTCGCTCGGCGTGACGAGGTCCTCCTCGTAGATGAGGATCCCGTCGTCCTTCAGCTCGTCCCCGAACTTCGTGTACCCCTCGTTGGACATGACCACGAAGACGTCGGGCCGGGTCGTGTAAGGGTAGAGGACCTCTTCCTCGGAGAGCGCGAGCGTGGTGCTGCACGCGGAACCGCGCGCCTCCGGGCCGAAGCTCTGGATCATCGTGGCGTGGTGGCCGGCCTGGATGGCGTAGCCGTCGCCGATGATGTGGCCGCAGAGCACCACGCCCTGGCCGCCGTAGCCGGTGATCCGGATTTCCGTTCTAGTCCCGGTCTTACTCATTGAGCCACCCCCCCTCCTCGGGCATCGGCATGTACCGGTCGCCGAGAACGGTCTTGTAGTGCTTGTCCTTCGCCTCGAGCCAGGTGTCCCGCTGCTCGTCGACGAAGCGGCCGCAGATGAACTCGTTCTGGTAGCCGATGTCGACCTCGCGCGTGTCGCACCCGTGCTTGATGACCGAGTTGTCGTGGTAGAAGCGCATGAGGTTCAGTCCGCTGCCGAGCTTGTTCAGGCGCGCGTAGAGCGTCGAGCACGGCGCGATGACCTCGATCATCCGGAAGCCCTTGCGGTTGACGGCCTCCTTGAAGGCCCGCGTCAGGCGGCGGATGTGCAGGCTGGTCCAGCGCGCGACGTAGGTCGCCCCGCAGGACGCGGCCAGGTGCGGCAGGTTGAACGGGTTCTCGAAGTTGCCGAAGGGCATCGTCGAGGAGCGGGCCGTCGGCGGCGTCGTCGGCGCGTTCTGGCCGCCCGTCATCCCGTAGATGAAGTTGTTCACGAGGACCACGAGGATGTCCATGTTCCGGCGCGCGGCGTGGATGAAGTGGTTGCCGCCGATGCCGGACAGGTCGCCGTCCCCGGAGAACACGACGACGTCGAGCTCCGGGCGGCCGAGCTTCAGTCCCGTCGCGAACGGGATCGCGCGGCCGTGCGTCGCGTGGAACGCGTCGAGGTTCATGTAGCCGGCGACGCGACCCGTGCACCCGATGCCGGAGACGATGGCGGTCTTGTCGAGATCCCGCTTCTCGTCCTCCAGCGCCTGGGCGAAGCACTTCACGACGGTCCCGATGCCGCACGTGGGGCACCAGATGTGGGGCATCCGGTCCATGCGCAGGTACGGCGCGATCGGGTGGTCTTCCGGCTTGACCGCCGGTGCCTTGTCACCAGTGTCTTTCTGTGCAGTACTCATTTCGCGGCCCTCACGATCGCGTCGCAGATGTCCTGCGGGTTGTGGACGCCGCCGCCCATGTGCGGGACGCAGGCGACGTTGCACTGGCCCCCGGCGCAGCGCTCGGCCTCGAGGGCCATCTGGCCGTAGTTGATCTCGGGAATGACGATGCCCTTGACCTTCTGAGCGAGCTCGGCGATCCGCCACTCGGGGAACGGCCAGACGACGATCAGGCGCATGGTCCCGACCTTGATGCCCTGCTTGCGGGCCAGGTCGACGCCCATCCGCGCGACGCGGGCCGTGATGCCGTAGGAGACGACGACCACGTCCGCCCCGTCGACGTTCTCTTCCTCGAACCGGCAGATCTCTTTCGCGTTGTCCGTGATCTTGTCGGACAGCCGCTTCACCGTGACCGCCTGGCACTCGGCGCTCATCACCGGGTAGCCCTTGTGATCGTGGGTGAGACCCGTCGTGTGGAAGCGGTAGCCGTCGCCGGCGCGCGCGAACTCGGGGACCGGGCTGCCGTTGATCTCGTAGGGCCAGAACTCGCCCGGCTTCTTGTCCGTGAGCTTGCGCGGGATGATGTCGATCTCGTCCGCCGGCGGGATCACGACCTTCTCGGTCATGTGGCCGACGCACTCGTCCATCATGACGAGGACGGGAACGCGCCAGGTCTCACTCAGGTTGAAGGCGTCGATCGTGAAGTCGAACGCCTCCTGGGGAGACTGGGGCACGATCGCGATCAGCCGGTAGTCGCCGTGCGACCCCCAGCGGGCCTGCATCATGTCCGCCTGTCCCGTCATCGTCGGGAGACCCGTGGACGGACCGCCGCGCTGGACGTTCACCACCACGCAGGGCGTCTCCATCATCGCGGCGAGGCCCAGGTTCTCCATCATGAGGGAGAAGCCGGGACCGCTCGTCACGGTCATGGACTTGCTGCCGGTCCACGCGCCGCCGACGACGGCGGCCATGCTGGCCAGCTCGTCCTCCATCTGGATGAAGGTCCCGCCCATCGTCGGGAACCGCTTGGCCATCCGCTCGACGACCTCGGTCGAGGGCGTGATGGGATAGCCGGCCACGAAGCGGCAGCCGGCCGCCATCGCCCCTTCCCCGCAGGCGTAGTCACCGTCGAGATAGTGGGCGCCGGTCAGGACGCCTTCCGGTGGAGCTTTCAACTCACTTCCTCCTCGTTGGGGGTGCGAACACCGGGCAGCACCGACCTCGGTCCGCAAGCAGCCGAGGACGCGAACACGCGGTCGTCGGCCCCTCCGGCGGGCCCGTCCGTCCACGGGCTGCAACTCGTTCTGACCCCAGCATCCTTGGTAGTGGCGGCCGTCACTTGCTCGCTCCGGCCGTGGGCTGGCCCTCCGGGGCCTGAACGCTGAAGATGGCGAAGTCCGGGCAGATCATTTCGCAGAGGTTGCAGTTCACGCACTCTCCGGTCTTGATCACCTCGGGGGGGTGGTAGCCCTTCGCGTTGAAACGCGCGGAGAGGACGAGGACGTCCTTCGGGCAGTACTCGACGCAGAAACCGCAGCCCTTGCAGCGGTCGTCGATGATCCTGACCTCGCCGAGGGGGATCTTGACCCGGTCCAGGTCCAGGGGCTTGCGCCAGTATTTCATCGGGGTGTCTCCATCATGTTGAACCGGCCTCCGGGGTTCCGTTACTGCGGAGTTCGACGTACGGGCAGCCGCCCGTGACGTCCCCCACGGGGCAGTGGTCCTCACAGTAGGCGGCGCACCTCAGGCAGATGCCGTCATCCGCGGCTTCCTGCCGGAGAAGGCGCAGGGAGAATCGCTGAAGGAGTTCGGCGAGCTGCTCGATCTCCTCCGTTTCGAATTTATCGAGAACGGGCGCGAGGCGGTCCGCCTTCAGCTCTTCGTAGGCTCGGACCAGCTCGCGTCCTTTCTCGCTCGGGGACAGCAGCCGCACGCGGCGGTCGCGGGGGCTGCTGCTCCGGGCCACGAGTCCCAGGCCTTCCAGCTTGTCCAGGGCCTTCGTGGCGGCCGGCGGCGTGACGCCGAGGAACCCGGCCAGCTCTCCCGCCGGCCGGCTCTCGTTCAGCGTGATCGCCTTGAGCAGGTGAAACTGGGAGAGATTGATCGAGTTGGGCGTGATTTCGCGGAGGTACTTCTCCTCGAGGATCTCGCGGACGAGGGAGGAGAAGATGTGGCTGTTGCGCAGGAGTTCGGCGGCCTCGACCCGGCTCTCTCCGTGCTCGCGCATAATTCCTTGTTCCCGGTTAAGCTTTCACCACGTTAAATGAATCTATTCAACCAATCGGATCTGACCAATCCAAAATGGAGGGAGAAAGAAGATTCCACCGTTCCGGGATGTGTCGGGAGAGGGGTTCCGCGCAAAGGGTGACCACGACCGGATTACGCTCGATTCGGTCCAGCATGGAGGTCCTCGGCGGTGCGGGGAGAAGTTTGCCACGCGGGCCCCGGACGGCGACCGGAAATGCGACCGTCCAACCGACTTTCTTTATCGGGTGGATCCTGTGTGGTCAGCAGCGGCGGTCGCCACGCGAAAACCGGCGCGGGAAACTTGGCGTCGGCCCGCCGCCCGACCCTAAAATCCCGGATGTCGCGGACCGATTGAGCTGCCCGCACACGGATCCATATCTCTCCTGATTTGTGAGGAACCCCGCCATGGCCGACGCCAGCGCGAAGACCCCGGAAAACGTGCCGGGCAAGTTTTACGTCGATGACGAATGCAGCGCCTGCATGGTCTGCACCGAGACCGCCCCGAACAACTTCAAGATGACGGACGACGAAGAGCACGCGTTCGTCTGCAAGCAGCCCGAGAACGGCGAAGAATCCGCCCTCTGCGAAGAGGCGATGGAAGGCTGCCCGGACGAGTGCATCGGCGACGACGGCGCCTAGCCGACACGTCCCGACGACGCGGGGGCCGGCACCCGGTGCCGACCCCCGCGCTCGATTCCCACTCTACGTAAACGGTGTCAGGACCGTTTCACCGCTTTCCGACTCACGCCCGCCCGATCTCGAACCACCCGTCCTCCGGATCGAGATAGCCGAAGCCCCCCAGCCGCCCCACCGGTCGTAGCTTCCCGAAGTCCACCGTCCCGTCCTCCGCGGCGACCTCGTCGTCCACGTGGACCGCGACGACCGCGCCCACGATCATCGTCGTCCCCCCGAAGTCGATCGTCCGGTCGACCGTGCACTCGAGCGCCACCGGGCTGGCGGCCAGCCGCGGCGTGGCGATCGCCGTCGAGTCGGCCAGGTCGAGCCCAAGCTCCTCCACTTCCGAGACGCCGGGCCCCGGATCGCGGCTCGTCGCGACCATCGTCTCCGCCTGGTCCCGCGGCACGACGTTGACGACCATCTCCCCCGTGGCCTCCGCGTTGGCCAGGGTGTCCTTCGGCGTTCCGTCCCGCCGGCGCCCCACCGCGACCATCAGCAGGGGCGGCGACGCGGAGATGCCGTTGAAGAAGGAGAACGGCGCGGCGTTCACACTCCCGTCGGGGAACCGGGTCGTCACCCACGCGATGGGCCGGGGAACGATGGCGGAGGTCAGGAGGAAGTAGCGTTCGGGGGCCGTCAGCCCGGCGGGATCGATGTGCATCGCGGTTCCTTTCGCTCTCCGGCGTGAGTGACCATTTCACTTGCGACGATTCCGGGAGGGAAGGACAAATCCCCCCGTGTTCCCCCGACCGGGCGGACTCCCGGCTCGACATCCTGCCCACAAAGGCTATACTTCGGCTATCCGTCCGAAGGAGTGAGTCATGACCACACGCATCCAGAAGTGGGGAAACAGCCAGGGCCTGCGGATCAGCAAGGCCCTGCTGGAAGACGCCCGCCTGTCGGTCGGCGACGAGGTGGACGTGGCGGTCCGCGACGGCGTCCTCGTCGTGGTCCCGGTCCGGCGCATTCGTGGAAAGTGCCGCCTGGAGGACCTCGTACGGGAGATCCCCAGGGACTACCGCGCCTCCGAGGTCGACTGGGGACCGGCCGTCGGCCGGGAGGTGGACTGAGTGCCCGCCTATGTGCCGCGAAAGGGGGACTTCGTCGCGCTTTCGTTCGATCCGCAGGCGGGACACGAACAGAAGGGGAGACGCCCGGCCCTCGTCGTCAGCAACGACCTCTTCAACCGTCACACGGGCATGGCGATCGTGTGCCCGATCACGAACACGGACAGAGGGTTCCCGTTCCACGTCACCATTGACGAGGGCCTCCCCGTCACCGGCTTCGTCATGGTCGACCAGGTGAAGTCCACGGGCCACCGGGCGCGGCGGGCGAAGCGGATCGGCCGGGCGCCGGACAGCCTGCTCGGTGAAGTCCTCGCCGTGCTCGACGCCTGCCTGTTCTGAGCGGAGGTCCCGCCGGCTCCGTTGCACGTTCACCGATCTCGCCAGGGCAGGCGCCCGGTCCGGAGTTCGGCACTCCCGCCCCGTCCGGCCGCTACCATGCCTCCACCCCATGCGTAGCCTGCGCTCCCTCTCCCCCGACCTCCGACGCCTTCTTTTCGCCACGCTCTTCTTCGGAGCCGCTGGCGGGATCTTCATGGCGACGATCAACAACTACCTCGCGGAGGTGCACGAACTGGGGGCCGAAGAGCGGGGATGGCTCGAGCTGCCGCGGGAGTTCCCCGGGTTCCTCCTGTTCATCATCTCCGGGGTGCTGCTGATGCGCATGCGCGAGTCCCGGATGGCCGTCGTCGCCCTGGCTCTCTCCGCCATCGGGGCGGTCGGGCTGGGCTTTCTCGCAACGGGCCCCGCGATTCTCGTGGTCTGGGTCGTCATCTGGTCGCTCGGCGACCACATCATGTTCGCGGTGGAGGGGCCGGTCGGTCTGAAGCTGGCGAAGGACGGCAGGGAGGGGAAGCGGCTGGGCCAGCTCGGCGGCGCGCGCAACCTCGGGACGATCGCCGGCGTGGGTTCCGTCTTCCTGCTCGCGCTCGTGATCGGAGACCGGTACGAGGTGTTCTACGTCGTGGCGGCGGGATTCGCCCTGCTCGCGGCAGGCTTCTACTTCCGACTCGACGTCGGTCGGGGCGACCCGCCCTCGCGGAAGTTCGTCGTCCGCCGCGAGTACCGGATCTTCTACGCGATCAGCGCACTCTTCGGAATCCGGAAGCAGATCTTCCTCGTCTTCGGCTCCTGGGTGCTCGTGAGCCTCCACGGCGTCGAGGTGTCGACGATCGCGCTGCTCTACTTCGCAGCCTCCGCACTCGGCATCGTGCTGCGACCGCTGATGGGAGAGGTGATCGACTGGCTGGGCGAACGCGTCATCCTGGCCCTCGACGAGGTTCTGCTGCTCCTCATCTGCCTGACCTATGCGTTCGCGAGCCACATCCTGTCCGCGCCGTGGGACCTGTGGGTCCTCTGCGGCGCCTACATCCTCGACCATCTCCTCTTCGCGCTCCGCGTCGCGCGAACGACGTACCTGAAGAAGATCGCCGTGGACCCCGCGGACATCACGCCGTCCATCTCCCTCGGCATCACGATCGACCACGCGGTGGCCATGACGCTGCCGATCCTCTCCGGGTACATCTGGGAGGCCTTCGGCTACGAGTGGGTCTTCCTTCTCGCGGCCGCGATCGCTCTCGCGGGGCTGGTGATCTGCCTGCGGATCCGGGTACCGGCGAACGGGACCGCGGCCCGCCCGGCGGTCTGACGACCCGGCACTCCTCAGGTCCGCGCCCGCCGGAGGCTGTGCCAGAGCGCGACCAGGAACGCCGCGAGCGTCACGAAGAGACCGACGTGCACCAGGCCGTAGACCCCGTAGCGAAGAGGTACGACGCCGCCGAAGTACCGGGCGTCGATCTCCGCGAGATCGGTGACCCCGCCCCGGGCACAGAGCAGGAAGTGGTAGCCCTTGTAGAGCATCAGGGCGATCGTCGCCGTCGCGAAGGTCAGGTAGCCCCACGTCAGCGACCGGACCGCCATCGGAGGAAGGTCCGCTCCCCCCGCCCGGCGCGCGAGGAACAGGGCTCCCGCGAACGCGATCGGAAGCAGCACCGTGAGCAGGAAGACGTGCCCGTGCACCAGGGCGAGGGTGAGGATCGCGTGAATCCGGAGCCCGGGATCCACGGCGTCGAGCTCGAGCTGCTTCGCCGACTCCCGGTAGGCCACGCCGGAGAGGAGGGCGACGATCGTCATGATGACGGCGAAGCGGAGAATGGTGCGGGTCGCGTTCCGGTAGTGCTCGGGAGTCTCGTCCATATTGGCGATGATCATACCCGCATGGACCGAGACGCCCTCTCCGCGATTCTGGTTCCCCTCGACCTGGCCCCCGTCTTCCAGGTGCCCTCGGGCGACCTGCTGCGCGGGATCCGCGGCCACGAGCCCGGCGTCGACGTGCGCGGCGTCCACTCCGCCACCTTCGGGGCCGCCCTCGGCCCCGGCCGGAGCCAGGAGACCCTCGACCTCGAACTCCTCGACCGCGGGATGGTCGTCAGGCTCTCCAGCCTCTCCCCCCGCCGGTTCGCCGATCGCCTGCTCGCTGGCGACGTCGACCTCCTGGAGGAGGTCCACGCGGCGGAGCCGTTCGCGGGGAGCGACGCGCTCGCGGACCTCCGGAGAATCGCGGCGCCGATGTGCGACGGCGCGACCGTCGCCGCCTTGCGGAAGCGCGGCGAGGAGGCCCTTTCCCGGGCCGGAGCCGACGTACGCAAACGGGCGCGCGAAGTCCTCGCGGCGCTCCGGTGGATCCTCTCCGGCCTGCACCTCGCGAAGACGGGCGAGATCCGGCCGGACCTTCCCTCGCTCGCGGCGTGGCACGGTGAGGGCTGGCTGGTCGAGCTGTCGGCGCGATCCGGCACGGAGGCGCTGTCGGGAAGCCCCGCCGTCACCTCGTTCTGGCTGAGCGAGATCGAGATCCTGCGGAAGCGGCTGCGGAAGGAGGAGCCGGGGATGGCCGCCCGGGACCGGGACGCGGTCCGGGACGGACTCGAAGAGTGGATCAGAGGACTCCCCTGATCCGATATCATCCCTCGCAGTCGCGTTTCGAACGACCGGGCGCGGTCGCGTGCTGCCGACGGTGACGGTGCAGGAGGTCCCCATGAGAGACGCGGTCGTGAGTCGGCAGGAGATCATCGACGCCCTCACCGTGGCGTTCGGGCGCTGTCCCTTCGCCCTCGCCGCCTGGCTCGGGGGAAGCGACGCCACCGGGCGGACGGATGCCTGGTCGGACATCGACATCCAGGTCCTCGTCGATGACGGCCGGGAGGAGGACGGGCTCCGCCTCGCCCGCGAGGTGCCGGACGCCGTGCGGGAGGAGCTCGAGGCGATTTCCCTCCCGGGATCCCTGGAGGAGGTTGAGGCGTTCCTCGTCCGGGCCCGGATGCTCTTCGAAGAGACCCTCGCGGACCTGGACCTCGCCGCCCGTGCTGGCGGAAGGGCCTGAGCGCGGGAATCCGACTCCCGCGAACGGTCAGGCCATGCCCAGCGTCCCGTCCCGCCGGGGGCCGACGTCGGGACGGTTGGCGCGCGACCGCGGGACGCCCGTCGACAGGCTCGCCTGCTCTCCCCCTCCGGGGCGCACTCCGCCGAAGGTGACGGGAAGCGTCAGGCCCTGGAACGGGAGCGTGCGGAGCACGGCCTGGTAGCGGCGCTCGACGATCGCGATGTTGTCCCGGGGCATCGAGAGCCCCTCGCGCGAGGCCTGTGCCTGGGCCGCCGCCTCGTTTCGCTCGCAGATGGGCACGTCGCAGTACTGGCGGTTCACCCGGTCCGCCTGCCTCCACGAGAGCCCCGCCACGACGTGGTACCAGTAGTCCGCGTAGACGTTCGCGAAGTGCTCGCTGGGAAACCGGGTCCGGCTGCCGTGGTCCCGCGTGAGGAGACAGAGAAAGCCGATCGGGTCCTCGTCGCGGATATCGGTGGTGATGTAGGCCCGGTTCCGCGAGCCCATGATC
The DNA here is from genome assembly GCA_039714635.1 of Planctomycetota bacterium. GTDB lineage: Bacteria > Planctomycetota > JAJSAM01 > JAJSAM01 > JAJSAM01 > JBDLIY01. The sequence continues at coordinate 2,380 of JBDLIY010000011.1, read as the reverse complement.
CGGTTGAGGCGCCAGTAGTCGACCTGATGGCCGAGTTCGTGGAGGAAGGTGAAGCTCAGGTCATCCTCCCGGTTGCGGTCCTCCCTCATGCGGTCACGGTTGAGCCAGATGTGGGGAGTCGCCTCCGAACCCCCCAGTGGCTGGGCCGCGCCCCCTCCCCGCGTCGGTCTCCCCCACACCCGAATGTGGGCCTCCTCGGTGATCCCCATGAGGGCGGCGTGACTCTCGGGAATGAGGTCGAGAGTGGTGCGGATGACGCGGAAGAGGCGGTTCATCTCATCGGTGGAGGGGTTCTGGCTGGTGACGGTGCCGCCGCGCGTGTGCGTCACCTGCTCCACCTGCATGAGGACTCGGGCGGCCCCCCGCCGGTAGATTTCCTCGATCCGGTTGACGTCGCGAGCCATGGGCCACCCTCCCTGCGAATCTGCTAATCGGGGTCTGACCCCGATTAGCAGTTTTTGGCTACTTGATCACGGGCAGGCTCTGGCCGAAGCTCACCCCGCCGGAGACGTTCATCTGGGAGACCCGGCCCGCCAGCGACCGCGCGACCTGTGTGAACGCCTTCGTGCTGGCCGAGTCCGGGTGCGAGACCACCGACGGGATGCCGTCGTCGCCGCCCACGCGGACCGCGGGGTCGATCGGGACCTCGCCGAGGAACGGGACGTTCATCTCGCGGGCGACCCGCTGGCCGCCGCCGCGGGCGAAGATGTCGCTCACCTCGTCGCAGTGCGGGCAGGCGAAGCCGGACATGTTCTCCACCACGCCGAGGATCGGGACCTTCACCTTGTCGAACATCGCCGCGCCGCGGCGGACGTCGATCAGCGAGATCTCCTGCGGCGTCGTGACCATGACCGCGCCCGTCAGCGGGATCGTCTGCGTCAGCGAGAGCTGCGCGTCGCCGGTGCCCGGCGGCAGGTCGATGATCAGGTAGTCGAGTTCGCCCCACGCCACCTCGGTGAGGAACTGCTGGACCGCCTTGTGGATGAGCGGCCCGCGCCAGACGACGGACTCGCCCGGAGGCACGAGGTAGCCGATCGACATGAGCGAGAGGCCGTGGCGGACGAGCGGGCGGAACGCCGTCTCGTCGGCCTCCGGCCGGTCGTGCTCCGAACCGGTCATGCGCGGGATCGACGGACCGTAGATGTCGCAGTCGAGCAGCCCGACGGACGCGCCCTCGGCCGCGAGGGCCACCGCGATGTTCGTCGAGACCGTGGACTTGCCGACGCCGCCCTTCCCGGAGGCGATCGCGATCGAGTTGCGCACGCCGGGGATGGGGCTCGACTCCGCGGCGGCCCCGCGGACCTGCGCCGTGAGGTCGACCTCGACCGCGTTGACGCCATCGACCGCCGAGACCGCGGCCCGGACGTCCTCCTCGATCTTCGACTTCAGCGGGCAGGCGGGCGTCGTCAGCTCCACGCCGACCTTCGCCGTCCCGTCCGAAAACTCGACGCCCTTGATCATCTTCAGGCTCACGAGATCCTTCCCGATCTCCGGGTCCATCACGTGCGTCAGGGCCTCGCGGATCGCGGCTACGGTGTCGTCGCTCATCGGTGCCTCCGGAAAAACAGTTGCCGAGGTCTGGATACGCTGCAGCGCGTGGTCGAACGGGGCCATGTGCAGCCCGACCCGGCCGCGCCCGCACCGACCGCTGCAGACGGGGCTGCAGGCCTGCCGCAGTATGTACAGACCCCCTTGGGGAGAAAGTGCGATCATAGGACCGGGTCCGACCCTCAATGAAGCAAATCAATCCCCTTCCATCCGCATTCGTGCTCGCCGCCCTGGTTCTCCTCGCGTGCGGCGGGGACGATCCGATTCCCGTCGTCGACGGCGAGGAGTTGGCGAAGGTCCGCGAAGCGCTCCTGACCGAGCGGTTCCTTCGGCGCGGCATCGACTCGGCGATCGTCCACGACGCGTTCCGCCGCGTGCCCCGGGCCGCCTTCCTCGACCCGAAGGATCGCGACCGCGCCTGGGAGGACCGCGCGTTCGGCCGGGAGGACGGTGAGACCGTCACCGCGCCGTTCCTCTCCGCGGTGATGCTCCAGGCCGTCGATCCGGGTCCGGGCCGGCGCGTCCTGGAGTGCGGGACGCGGACCGGGTGGTTCACCGCGCTGCTCGCCGCGACAGGAGCCGAGGTCGTCACCGTGGATCCGCGCGGCGCCGCGGTCGAGGACGCCCGGCGGCGCCACCGCGCTCTCGGTCTGACCGGCATCACCTACCGGGTCGGGGATCCGCTGGGGACGGCCGAGGGGCCGTTCGACGCCATCGTCGTCAACGGCGCGATCCGGCACCTGCCCCGCGAACTCTACGCCCTGCTCTCGCCCGGCGGACGGCTGCTGGCGCCCATCGGCGAGCCGATGGAGGTCCAGTCGCTGATCCGGAG
>JBDLIY010000010.1:0-21403 GCA_039714635.1 Planctomycetota bacterium | reverse complement strand
CTTCGCGGCGGCGAGGAGTTTCGGCACGTCCTCGTGGTCCTCGGCATGGGCGAGACGGCGACTCGTGAATCCCTCGGCCCACTTGTGCGGCGCGGGCCCGGTCAGCGGGCTCGGCCGGCTGCTCGGACCGAACTCGAGAATGGACTTCGCCGGCTTCTTCCTCCGGGCGGCGCGGATGCCCTCGGCGAACGCCACCGCCTCCTCGGCCGTCGCTCCGGTCAGGTAGCCGAACGTGAAGTCGACGAAGGGATCCGGGTCGAGGCGCGAGGCCCGCTCCAGGAAATCGAAATGGAACTGCACGTCGAGGGAGCCCGGCCGGATGACGACGGCGACCACTCCCGGCTTCCGCTTCTCGAGCTTGTCGAACACCGGCCCGAGGCGGCGGCGGTCGAAGGTGATCACCTCGACCCGCTCACCCTTCGAGAGCACCTTGACGACCTCGTAGTACGGATCGCTCTTCGGCACCTCGGAGAGGACGACGAAGTCATCCACGCTCTTCTTCGCCGGCGCCCCGGCCTTGCGGTCGACGCGATCGAGGAACACCACGGCGTCGGGCTGCTCGGCGGGGTCGTCCGCGGCCCGGGCGACGGTCCCGAGCGCGGCGAAGGCGACCAGCAGGGCGAATGAGATGCGGATCGTCGCGGGGCGTACGCTCACGGGCTCCTCCGGGAACAGGACCCGTTCATCCTAACCGGCTACAACGCCCCGGTCAGAGTTCTCCTTGACATAAGGAGAAACTCGCAATAGTATCTCCTTGTCAAAAGGAGAATTCATGACTCCTGGCACCTCGGAACGTCTGAGAAGGGTCCTGGCCGGGAAGCTCGCCGAATCCACCGCCGCTCCGCTCCCCGCGTTCACGCCCCGGGTCGTTCCCGGGCGTCTCGAAGTCCCGGAGAGGGCCACGGCCGTCGTGGGGATGCGCCGCGTGGGGAAGACGACCTTCCTCCACCAGGTCCGCTCGGAGCGCGTCCGCGGCGGGATGCCGCCGGAACAGGTCCCGTACGTCAACTTCGAAGACGAGAGGCTGGCCGATCTGGCGGGAGATCACCTCGATCTGCTGCTCCAGGAGCACGGCCGGCACCTTCCGGACAGTGCGGCCGGCCGCCGTGTCGCGTGGTTCTTCGACGAGATCCAGGTCGTGCCGGGCTGGGAGCGCTTCGTCCGGCGTCTCCTCGACACCGGCCGGGCGGACGTCTTCGTCACCGGTTCCTCGGCCGCGCTGCTCTCGCGGGAGATCGCCACGGCCCTGCGGGGTCGCGCATGGGAGGTGCCGCTGTTCCCGTTCGGGTTCGAGGAGGCCCTCCGCCACCAGGGCGCCGAGGTGCCGACGGATGTGGCACTCCTTCCGGATCCCTCCCGCCTGCGCCTGGAGCGGAAGTTCCTCGAATGGCTCTCCGTCGGCGGCTTTCCCGAGGTGCAGGGCGTGGACGAAGGTACGCGCCGCCAGATTCTCACCGACCACGTCGACGTGGCGATGCTGCGGGACGTCATCGAACGACACCGGGTGAGCAACGTCGTCGGGCTGAGGTGGCTCGTCCGCCAACTCCTCGGCAACGCCGCCGGCCTCTTCAGCGTCGAAAAGTTCCACGCGGCCCTGAAGAGCCAGGGCATCGCCATCTCCCGAGACACCGTCCACGAGCTCCTCGCGCACCTCGAGGACTGCTTCCTCGTCCGCCTGGTCTGGATGGAATCGCGCTCCGAGCGACAGCGGATGGTCAACCCCCGCAAGGCCTACCCGGTCGATCCGGGGCTGATCCCGGTCTTCGACCGCACCGGCCGCGCGAACCTGGGACACGCCCTCGAATCGGCGGTGCTCGTCGAACTGCATCGCCGCCGGTGCGACGTCACCTACGTCCGCACTCCCGAGGGTCACGAGGTGGATTTCCTCGCGCGCTGGCCGGACGGGAGTTCCGAGCTGATCCAGGTCTCGGCCGACGCCAGGGATCCCGGCACGGCCAACCGTGAGCTTCGGGCCCTCGCCGAGGCGGTGGCCGTTCACCCGGACGCCGGGGCCCGCCTGCTCACCGCGACGCAGGACGGCCTGCCCGCGGAGGTCCCGGACGGGATCACCGCCGAGCCGGCGTACGAGTGGATGCTGGCCTGACCGAACCCTCCCTTCGCGCCCGTCCGTGTGCCCGCGCAAAAATAGTTCGCTGAATCCGGCCGTGAGACCGGAAATGCACGCGATCCTCTGTCCAGAGAGGAACCGACGAATGGATCCCACACCCAAGATGAAACCGGGGAGGCGGGGACGGGCCCTGGCGCTCGCCGCCGTGCTCGCCTTCGCGATCTCCTGCCGGACGGCCGACCGGGAGCCGGAGCCGCCCGTGGAGCTTCCGGAAGCGTTCTCCGACACCGGCGGCGCGACGCTCGATTCCCGGTGGTGGACGGAGTTCGACGACCCGACGCTCGACGCGCTGGTGGAGCAGGCGCTGACCGGCAACTTCAACCTGCTCGTGGCCTGGGACCGACTGGCCGAGTCGCAGGCGATCGCCCGGAAGGCGGGCGCCGCCCTCACGCCCGACCTGGACGCCACCGCCGGCGCCGGGGCCGCCGCCACGCGGTCCCTCGTCGACACGCCGGCCGGCGAAGAGGTCGTCCGGGACAAGAACGCGAACTACTCGCTCGGCCTCGTCGCGAGCTGGGAGGTCGACGTCTGGGGCCGCGTCCGGGCGGGCCGGGACGCGGCTGCGTACGATGCCGTGGCCGCCGCGGAGGACGTGCAGGCCACCGCCCTGATCCTGTCCGCCGAGATCGCCTCGACGTGGTACCAGCTCGTGGAGCAGACGGGCCGGGTCCGGATCCTCACGGGCCAGATCGAGACGAACGAGCGCGTCCTCGAGTTCCTCGAAGCCCGGTTCACCCGCGGTCGGACCGGCGCGGTGGACGTCATCCAGCAGCGGCAGCTGACCGAGTCCCGACGGGGTGACCTGACCGAGGCGAAGGCCGCGATGGCGACGACCCGACTCCGGCTGGCCACGCTCCTGGGGCTGCCGCCGGGGAAGGAACTCCCCGAGGCGCCCGAGGACCTCGTCGAGCTGCCGCCGCTGCCCGAGACGGGCTTTCCGGCCGATCTCGTCCGGCGCCGGCCGGACGTGCGGAGCGCGATGAACGGCGTCCTCGCCGCCGACCGGCGGGTCGCCGCCGCGGTCGCCGATCGCTTCCCGCGGCTGACGCTTTCGGCGTCCGCCGACACCTCCGCGGACAACGTGAGCGACCTCTTCGAGAACTGGATCGCGAGCATCGCGGCCGGCCTCGTCGCGCCGATCATCGACGGCGGCCGCCGGTCTGCGGAGGTCGAGCGGACCGAGGCGAAAGCTCGCGCCGCCGTTCACCGGTACGGGCAGGCCGTCCTCGAGGCCCTCCAGGAAGTGGAGGCCGCCCTCGTCGCGGAGCGGAAGCAGCGCGATTTGATCGCCAGCCTCACCGTCCAGCTGGAACTCGCGCGACAGAGCATGGACCAGCTTCGCCAGAACTACACGAACGGCGCGGTCGATTACCTCCGGGTCCTCGCCGCGCTGGAGTCCGTCCAGAGGCTGGAGCGGACGCTCCTCTTTCAGAACCGCGAGTTGATCACCGCGAGGATCGAACTCAACCGGGCGCTCGCCGGCGGATTCCCGCTGGAGCGCCCCGAGGGAGCCGCCGGCTCCGACGAAGGAGTTCAGCCATGAGTGCCAGGGCCGGACAGATCATCCGCACCGTCGTCACGGGCGTCCTCGTTCCGCTGCTGCTCATCGCCGCCGCCGTGTTCGGCGCGACGAAGCTCATCGGCAGCGCCCCGCGCGCGGAGCGGCATCCGCCGGAGCGACGCGCCCGCCTCGTGTCGGTCACCACGGTCCGGGGCGCGTCCGCCGAGGCCGTGGTCGCCGCCCAGGGCACGGTGAAGGCCGCCCGGTCCGTCGCCATCCAGCCCCGCGTGAGCGGCGAGATCGTCGAGATGGCGCCCGAACTGTCGCCCGGAGGGATCGTCGCCCGCGGCGGGACCCTGGCGAAGATCGACGACGCCGACTTCCACCTCGCCGTCGCCCAGCGCAAGGCCGACCTGCTTCGCGCCGAGAGCGACCTCGCGGTCGAGAAGGGGATGCAGGACGTCGCCCGGGACGAGTACGAGATGCTCGGCCTCGATGTGGACAAGGCGAACCGCGAGCTGGTGCTGCGCGAGCCCCAACTCGCGGCGGCGCACGCGAAGGTCGCCTCCGCGCAGGCGGCCCTCGACCGGGCGAAGCTCGACCTCGCGCGGACGACCGTGCGCGCGCCGTTCAACGCGATCGTCCGCGACCGGGCGATCGACGTCGGCGCCCAGGTCTCCTCCGCCACGCGCATCGCGACCCTCGAGGGCACGGACGAGTTCTGGATCGAGGTGGTGGTGCCCGTGGACCGGCTCCGCTGGATCCGGTTCCCGAAGGCGGGAGAGGAGGCCGGGGCCGTCGTCCGGGTCCGCCACCCCGCGGCCTGGGGCGAGGACCGCTTCCGGGAGGGCGCCGTCCTGCGCCTGACGGGCGACCTCGAGGAGGCGGGGCGCATGGCGCGCGTCCTCGTGACCGTCGCCGATCCGCTCTCCCTGACGGCGGATCATGCGGACTCGCCGCCGCTGCTCCTCGGCTCGTACGTCCGGGTGGAGATCGCCGGCCGTCCGCTGACCGACACGATTGCCCTCGACCGCTCCCTCCTCCGGGAAGGCGACCGGGTCTGGGTGATGACCGGGGAGGGGAAGCTCGAGATCCGCCCGGTCACGGTGCTCTTCCGCGACACCCGGCAGGTCTACGTCTCGAAGGGCCTCGCGGAAGGGGAGCGCGTCGTGACGACGAACCTCACGTCGCCCGTCGACGGGATGCCGCTGCGCACGGCGGACGCGGCCCCGGCGGAGGTGAGCGGTGAGTGACGCGACCCGTCGCGGTCCCATCGCCTGGATGGCGAACAACGGGGTCACGCCGAACCTGTTGATGATCGTTCTCCTCGCCGGCGGCCTGTTCATGTCGACGCGGATCAAGCAGGAGGTCTTCCCCGAGTTCGACCTGGACATCGTGACGGTCACCGTCGCCTATCCCGGCGCGAGCCCGGAGGAGGTGGAGCAGGGAATCGTCCTCGCCGTCGAGGAGGTCGTCCGCGGACTGGAGGGCGTCGAGGAGGTGAAGGCCACGGCCAACGAGGGCGTGGGCGTGGTCACCGTCGAGATCCTCGACGGGAGCGATCCCCAGCTCGTCTTCCAGGACGTCCAGCAGGAGGTCGAGCGCATCCGGACCCTGCCGGTGGACGCGGAGGAGCCGGAGATCACGCTGAACACGATGAAGCACGGAGTCGTCGATGTTCAGATCTACGGGGAGGCCTCCGAGTGGGCGCTCCGGGACCTCGCCGAGCAGGTCCGGGACCGGCTTCTCGCCGACCCCGGCATCACGCAGATCGAGCTCAAGGGGGCCCGCGACTACGAAGTCCACGTCGAGGTGTCCCAGGCCACCCTCCGTCGCTACGGCCTGGCGCTCCAGGACGTGTCTCGCGCGATCGCCGCGACCTCCGTCGAGATTCCCGCCGGCAGCATCGACACGAAGGGCGGCGAGATCCTGTTGCGGCTCCGGGAACGGGCCGACTGGGCGGAGGAGTTCGCGGAGATCCCGATCGTCACCACGGCCGGCGGGGCGCTCGTCCGGCTCGCCGACATCGCGACGGTCTCGGAGGGCTTCGAGGACGTCGACCGGTTCGGGACCTACGACGGCTCGAGGGCGATCGGGCTCTCCGTCTTCCGAGTGGGGGACCAGACGCCGATCGGCGTCTCCGACGCGGTTCGTGCCGCGCTCGACGACATCCGCGCCGACCTCCCGCCGGGCGTGGACCTCGCCGTCAACCGGGACATGTCGGAGATCTACCGGGCCCGCCTAAGCCTGTTGCTCCGGAACGGGTTCCTGGGCCTCTGCCTCGTCCTGATCGTGCTCGGGCTCTTCCTCGACTTCCGCCTCGCCTTCTGGGTGACGATGGGGATCCCGGTGTCGTTCCTCGGCGGGCTGCTCTTCCTGCCGGGCATCGACGTGACGATCAACATGGTCTCGATGTTCGCGTTCATCGTCTCGCTCGGCATCGTGGTGGACGACGCGATCGTGGCGGGGGAGAACATCCACGAGTACCGCCAGCGCGGGATGAACTACCTCCAGGCGGCCATCCGCGGAGCGCAGGACGTCGCCCTTCCGATCACCTTCAGCATCCTCACGAACATCGCCGCCTTCTTCCCGCTGATGCTCGTCCCCGGGATGATGGGGAAGTTCTTCCGCGCGATCCCGATCGTCGTGGCCACGGTCTTCGTGATCTCCTGGGTGGAGTCGCTGCTGATCCTGCCGGCCCACCTCTCCCACGAGCGAGCGCCTTCCCGGAATCCCTTCGCCGTGGCGGGGCGCGGCGTGCAGAGCCTGTTCAGCCGGGGCCTCGCGGCGTTCATCCACCGCGCCTACACGCCGTTCCTCACGCTCACCATGCGTTTCCGCTACATCACGCTCGCCGCGGCCTTCGGCGTGCTGATCCTCACCGCCGCCTTCGCGAAGAGCGGCCGGATGGGTTTCGTCCTCATGCCGAAGGCGGAGGCGGACTCCTCCGTCGTCACGGCGGTGCTGCCCTACGGGAGCCCCCTTTCCGCCGTCTTCACCGTGCGGGACCGCCTCGTCGCCGCCGCCGGGCGGGTCGGCGGGGAGAACGGGGGAGACGCGCTCGTCGAGGGAGTCTTCGCGGTCATCACCGAGAACCGGGTGGAGGTCTCGACCTACCTCACGGACGCGAAAGTCCGTCCGATCACCACGGGCGTGTTCACGGACCTCTGGCGGGAGACCGCCGGCGAGATCCCGGGTCTCGAGTCGATCCTGTACGAGGCGGACCGTGGCGGTCCGGGTCGCGGGAGGTCGGTCTCCGTGGAACTCTCCCACCGGGACATCGCCGTGCTCGACGCGGCGAGCTCGGAACTGGCCGCGGCGCTCGAGGGCTTCGGGAACGTGAAGGACATCGACGACGGCTACTCGCCGGGGAAGCCGCAGCTGGACCTGCGCCTGAAGGCCGAGGGGCGCGCCCTCGGGCTCACCAGCAGCGAGGTCGCCCGCCAGGTCCGCAACGCCTTCTACGGCGCCGAGGTCCTCCGCCAGCAGCGGGGGCGGAACGAGATGAAGGTGATCGCCCGGTTGCCCGAGGCCGAGCGGAGCAGTGAGCATGCCGTCGAGACGCTGATGATCCGGACCCCCTCCGGGACCTTCGTGCCTCTCCGGGAGATTGCCGAGGTCGAGCGGGGGCGGTCGTACACGAGCATCGGGCGGCGGGACGCCCGGCGGACGGTGACGGTCACCGCGAACGTGACGCCGGACCGCGAGACGAATCTCGTCATCGCCACCCTGAAGGCCGACGTCCTGCCCCGGCTGGCGCGGGACCATCGGGGACTCTCGTTCAGCTTCGAGGGTCGCCAGGCGGACATGCGGGAGTCGATGCAGGGCCTGATCACCGGCCTCCTCGGCGCCCTGATCGCGATCTACGCGCTCCTGGCGGTCCCGTTCCGCAGCTACGTCCAGCCGCTGATCGTGATGGCGGCGATCCCGTTCGGCATCGTCGGCGCCGTCTTCGGCCACCTGCTCATGGGTTTCTCCATGAGCATCCTCAGCCTGATGGGGATCGTCGCCCTCTCCGGCGTCGTGGTGAACGACGCGCTGGTGATGATCGACTACGGCAACCGCCGCCGGATCGACGGCCTTCCCGCGTTCGACGCGATCTTCGCGGCCGGGATCCGCCGTTTCCGGCCGATCCTGTTGACGACGCTGACCACGTTCGGCGGCCTGGCCCCCATGGTCTTCGAGACCTCGCGGCAGGCCCGGTTCCTGATTCCGATGGCGCTGTCGCTGGCCTACGGCCTGGTCTTCGCGACGGTGATCACGCTGATCCTCGTGCCGTGCCTGTACATGGTCCTGGAGGACGCGCTGGGGTTGTTCCGGAGGCTGTTCGGAGGCGGCCGAGACGACGCGGAGACGATCCCGATGGCTACGATGACGGAGTGAACCCCGGGTCCCCTTCGGGGTGTATGAAAGAAGCGCGACGATCCTGGCGCGCACAGGGAGGGGGCGTTCACTCGGGTGAGGGGCGGTGCGGGACCGGCCGGTTCGGGGTATGGGTCAAGGTGTCCCCGGTTGCGCTGGCGAGAGATCTTTCGAGACCGGTGAACAGATCGAGCACATCAGTGGCTTCGAATACGCGGTAACGCTTGCGGCCGACGTTGCGTTGCCGAAGTACGCCGGCCCTGGCCAGAGTGTTGACAGCGTCGGCCACCCGGGCCTTGGACCTGCCGATGAGCGAACTCGCCGACTCGACGGTGACGATAGGAGCCCCGGGCAACACGCTGAGAAGCAGGTCGGTGCTGGAGTTCGCCCGGATGCGTCCGACGGCGGTGCGCCATTGCACGGCGATTTCGTCGATCTTCGTGCAGTAGCGTTGGGCATCGAGGCATGAGCGCAGCGTCGCGGTAGCGAACATGCGAAGCCAATCGACGGCAGCGTCGGAGCGCTGCTGTCCGTCGTGTTCGCCGAGATGCCGGAAGCTCATGAGTCCTGCTATGTAGGCATCCGACCACGTTGCCAGAATGAGACTGATGGGGGGTACGAAGCCAGGGGCCAGGCCTCGGCGACGCAGGACTACATGGATGAGCGCTCGTCCGGTGCGCCCGTTGCCATCGCCGAAGGGGTGGAGTGTCTCGAACTGGGCGTGAGAGATGGCAGCCTGAACGAGCGGGGAGTGGTCGTCACCGTTCACGTATTCGAGTAGGTCTGCGAGTAGGTCGCCCAGGTACTCGGGCGGCGGCGGTACGAACGCCGCGTTGCAGGGATTGAAGGAACTCCCCCCAATCCAGTTCTGCCTGGTGCGCACGATTCCGCCGAGTTCCGGTGTGGTGGATCGGTCCATCAGGGTGCGATGCACGGTGAGAAGATCGTCGAGATCGAATCGGCTTGTGCTTGTGGCCAATTCAATGGCGGATTCCATCGCTGCGATGTTTCCGAGAACTTCGACGGCAACGCGGTCGCCGGCATCACCACCCAACGCGATCATGGCCTCGGCCTTGGCGAGCCGGCGGCTTGCCAGAGCGAGTCCCTCGATTCTGGAGGAGCCGACCGATTCGGCGCGTAGCAGGAATCGCGCGAGACCCTCGAGGCTCACGTGCGCTACCCCGGCATCGTTGAGAGAACGAACCGCGGATTCGGCGTCCGCGATGTCAGCGGCGACATCGGCCGGGAGGGACAGGTCCCACCCAACCAGTGGGTCGGCGAGGTACGCGAAATAGAAGCCGCTCCGCCGATCGCGACGACTCATCCCCTGGGACTGGGTGTCCCATTTCTTTCGCAAGCGTGTAGCCATGATCACCTAAGTATCGGTTATATCACAAGTGATGCTTAGCGCAAGGGGGCGCAGCGTGATGCGAAGCCGCGCGGCTCTCCTCGCGTCCTGCCGGACTGCATCCCGGGTGAGATCATGGAGACCCGGATGCGTCGTTCACGGCTCCCTCGGCCTGGGCCGGCGGTCGGGCCACGCTCCGGACGCTGAGGTCGCCTGTTGAGGTTGAAGGCCGCGCGCGGCAGGCGGGTGTGGTTGCAGTGGCCTTTTCGTCAGCCCGTTCCGGGCTCCGACAGCTTCCCGCCGCAGAACTTGCAGTGAAGGGCGTCGGCGTCGTGACCGACCTTCAGGCAGCCGGAACAGGTTCGCGTCGAGACGCCGTGGGCCCTCACGACCTCGGTGGTCACGATGCCCGTGGGGACGACGATCAGGCTGTAGCCGAGCACCATCATCACGCTCGCGAGGAACTTCCCGAACCACGTCTCCGGCGCGATGTCGCCGTAGCCCACGGTGGTCATCGTCACCACCGCCCAGTACATCGCTTCGGGGATCGACGTGAACCCGCTGTCCTCGCCTTCGATCGCGTAGATCGCCGCGCCGACGATCACGACCGCGATCAGCACGACGGAGAGGAAGACGACGATCTTGTCCCGGCTCGCGAGGACGGCGCGGGCGAGCGCGCTCCCCTCGCTGAGCATTCGGCCCATCCCGAACAGCCGGAACATGCGGAGCAGGCGCAGGCTGCGGATCACCATCACCTCGTGGCCGTGCCCGAAGATCGCGGCGAGGTACATCGGGAGGATCGAGAGGAGGTCGACGATTCCGAAGAAGGAGAAGATGTACCGCAGGGGGCGGTCGACGGAGACGATCCGGAGTGCGTACTCGATCGTGAAGAGGAGGGTGAAGGCCCACTCGACCGCATCGAACTGGACCGCGAACCTCGCGTCGAGGGAGTTCACGCTCTCGAGGATCACCACGAGGACGCTGAGGACGATCGCGACGAGCAGCAGAACGTCGAACGTTTTCCCCGCCCTCGTCTCCGCCTCGAAGATCGTCTCGTAGAGCGTCCTCCGCCATCTCGCCATGGGGGCAGGATACCGGTTGACCCGGCATGTTCGCGAATCCGGTGTTCCCGCTCCCCGGCGAACCCGGGGAAGGAGTAGGATCCCCTCGTGGCGATCGACTCCCCCATGCACGCCTGGGAGGTCCGGGCGTTCGACCCGGAGATCGGCACGACGAACGCCACCGACAACGCGCCGATGCTCTCGATCAACGAGCGGATGGGCTTCGTCCGCACGATCGAGGTCGTGCAGTACGAGATCGGTCGGGACGACCTCGCGGCCTGGCTGGAAGCGCGCTGACTACCGCCTCCGGTAGCCCCCTCCCCGCCGCCGCGGCGGCGGGCGGTTTCCTTCGCCCAGTTTCACCACGACCAGCGCCAGCACGCCGATCCCGACCAGGACGGCCACGATCGCTGCGATCACCCCCGGCGAGATCGGGAGGTCCGAGTCGCGGGCCGGCTCATCGAACGGACTCGAGCCCGAGGACTGCTCGTTCGGGTCCGTGGTCGGAACCGGAGCCGGGGCCGGCGCGGGCGCCGCGGGCTCCGGCACGTAGTTCACCTGGAAGGTCCGGTCCCACTCGAAGCCGGCGACCGTCGCCTCGATCTCCTTCGAACTCCGGCCGAACGGCCCCTTCGCCCCGCGGAACTCCAGCCAGGCGATCCCGTACTGTCCGAGGAACCGGACGGTCAGCATCTTCACGTCCTCGGTGTGGAGGCTCTCGTATCCGAAGGGGATGCGGACGGACGCGGCCTCCTCGTCGAAGGTCAACTTGCCGATCTTGTAGGCCTTCGTGATCTCCCGTTCCGCCAGGATCTCGTCGAAGACCGCCCCCGCATCGGTCTTGAGCCGCTCCCAGGCCGCGGTCGCGTCGGTGTGCCTCAGCCGGCGATAGCGGAGGACGAGGGTCGGCTCCGAGGTGGGCTTCGCGGGGTTCTTCTCCCAGGCCGCGAGCGTGCGGGGAATGTCGTCGACCCCATCGTCATGGAGTTCGTAGGTGTCCTTCAGTTCCTCCTCGGAGACCTGCGTCCAGCCGGCCGGGACCGGGAAGGAGAGGTGCCGCCTCCGGTCGTAGTGGCGCGACTGGGCGAGGGCGGAAGAGGCGAGGAAGAGGAACAGCACGAACGCCGCGACCGATCGCATGGTCACCCCCGGAAATGAAAGAAGCCTCGCGGCATTCTAACCGCGAGGCTTCTCTTCCGTCGATGCGCTGGATTCAGCGGCCGTCTTCACCGTCCTGGCCGGCCCCGCCGCCGCGACCGCCACCACCGCCGCCGCCACGACCGCCGCGACCGCCACGGCCGCCACGACCGCCCATCGCTTCGCGGGCCTTCTTCCGCTCCTCGTCGGAGAGCTCACCGTCGCCGTCCTCGTCGAACTCCTCGATGAACTTCTTCCGGCGCTCCTCGCTCGCCTTCCTGCGCTCCTCGTTCGCCTTCTTCCGCTCCTCCTCGGAGAGCTTCCCGTCGCCGTCCGTGTCGTACTTCTTCATGAACTCCTCCCGGCTCATGCGGCGGTTGGCCGGGCGGCCCTTCTCCTCGCGCTCCTTCAGGGCCTTCTCCGCCTTCTTCTTCTCCTCATCGGAGAGCTTTCCGTCCTTGTCGGCGTCGAACTCCTTCAGGGTCTTGTCGGCGCGCTCCTTCGAAAGCGCCTTGCGGGCCTTCGCCTTCTCCTCGTCGGACAGCTTGCCGTCCTTGTCGGCGTCGTACTTCTCGAGGATGCCCTTCCGGTGGCGCTCGCCGAGGGTCCGCCGGGCCTTCCGCCTCTCCTTGTCGGAGAGCTTCCCGTCGCCGTCTTCGTCGAACTCCTTCAGGAGTTCCTCGTCCGTCAGGGGGTAGGGAGGCGGCAGGGGCTTTCGCGCCTCCTCCATCTTCTTCTTCTCCTCGTCCGACAGCTTGCCGTCCTTGTCCGTGTCGTACTTCTCGAGGAGTTCCTTCTCGCGGCGCTCCCGCATCGTCTTGCGGGCCTTCTCCATCTCCTCGCGGGAGAGCTTTCCGTCGCCGTCCTCGTCGAATTCCTCCAGCATCTTCTCGCGGTCCATGCCGCCGGCGCCGAAACTGCCGCCGCCGCCAACGAAACCACCACCGCCACCGCCGCGGCGGCGCTCTTCCTGGGCCGTCGCGATCGATGCCGTGATGAGGATCGCGGCCGTCAATGTGAGTACGAATCTCGCTGTCATGTGGTCTGCCTCTCCGGAGCCCGGCTCCTTCTTCGCCTACAGTTCACACCCGCCGACGTCGGTCCGGTTTCGGCCGGATCAGGAATTCGGCGGCCCGACCGGGATGACATTCGACAACGCCTCCGCCTGTTCGATCATTACCTGCTTCAGGCGGACGATCGCGTCCGCCTCGCTCGAAAGGACGTCGGCGATCGTCATGTTCGACAGCGTCCGGTCGAGGAACTGGTTCACGACGGCCCAGATCGGGCGGATCCCACAGTTGTCGGCGTGGACGCAGGTCTCCTCGGTCCCCGAGAAGCGGGCGCAGTAGCTCCGGTCGAAGACCGGGTCCGAGAGGACCTGGAGGACCAGGAGGAGGGAGATCTCCGTCGCGGGCTGCGCGAGCGTGTAGCCGCCGGCCTTGCCCCGCACGCTCGAGACGAGCTCTCCCTTGCGCAGCTTCATGAGGAGCTTGCCGACGTACTCCACCGAAAGGCCCTCGCGGGCCGCGATCTCGCTGATCGGCACCGGGGTCGTAACGCCGTCACGGGCGACCTGGAGCAGGCAGCGGAGCCCGTATTCCTCCTGGGACGAGATCTTCATGCCCTGAGGGTCCTCTAATCCAGACCGAGTTGTCAAGATTTGAGCCCAAACCCGGACTCGCGGTTCCGCTTCCGCGCCGATCCCGTTAGGCTGGAGCCGGAGCGAAGCAGACCGACCGCCCGTGGGAGGGGATTCGAATGAGCGGGTCGGACCGGACAAGGCAGGAGCTCGAGCGCGAGCTGGCCGGGGCCCGCGAGCGAATCGCGAGTCTCGAGGCCACGACCCGCCGCCAGATCGCCACGAGCGAAGAGCGTTACCGGACGATCTTCGACTCGTCCCGGGACGCCATCATGATCCTCGATCCCGCGCGCGGCTTCGTGGGGGGGAACCCGGCCGCGATCGAGCTCTTCGGCTGCCGGGACGAGGACCACTTCGCGTCCCTCGCGCCGCCCGACCTTTCGCCGGAGTTCCAGCCGGACGGGACGCCGTCCTCCGAATTGGCGCGGCAGATGATCGAGCGGGCGCTCACGAACGGATCGCACTTCTTCGAGTGGATGCACTGCCGCGTCGACGGGAGGGCGTTCCCCGCCACCGTGCTTCTCACGCGGACCGTGCTCGACGGGAAGGCCTGGCTGCAGGCCACGGTGCGGGACGTGACGGAGCAGAAGGAGTTCGAGGAGAAGCTGCGCGCCGCCCGGGACGCGGCGGAGGGCGCGAACCGCGCGAAGAGCGACTTCCTCGCGAACATGAGCCACGAGATCCGCACGCCGATGAACGCGATCATCGGCATGACGGAGCTGCTCATGGACACGCGGCCCACGGACCAGCAGCGCGAGTACCTGGAGATGATCCGCGACTCCTCCGAGTCCCTGCTCAACCTGATCGACGACATCCTCGACCTGTCACGCATCGAGGCCGGGAAGCTCACACTCGATCCCGCGCCCTTCGATGTGCGGGAACTGGTCGGCGACACGATGCGGCTCCTCGCCGTCCGCGCCCACGAGAAGGACCTGGAGCTGGCGTTCCAGGTCCACCCGGACGTGCCCGAGCGGCTCGTCGGGGACCGCGGCCGGCTCCGCCAGGTCGTCGTGAACGTCGTCGGCAACGGGATCAAGTTCACGGAGGCCGGAGAGGTCCTGCTCGAGGTGGACGTCCACGGCCGGGCGGGCGAGGAGGCTGTTCTCCGGTTCGCCGTTACCGACACCGGCGTCGGGGTTCCCGAGGATCGACGGGAGGCGATCTTCGGCCCGTTCGAGCAGGCGGACCCGTCCTCGACGCGCCGGTTCGGCGGCACCGGCCTGGGTCTCTCGATCTCCTCCCGCCTGGTCGAGCTGATGGGGGGACGGATCTGGGTCGAGAGCGAGCCGGGGCGGGGCAGCACGTTCCGGTGGACGGCGGTCTTTCGTCCCGCGCCGCCCGCCCCGCCCCGCCCGCGCCCCGAGGCCCTTCGTGATCTCCGGATCCTCGTGGTCGACGACAACGCGACGAACCGGCGGATCCTCACCGGGATTCTCGAAGGGTGGAGCGTCCGGCCGGAGGCGGTGGAGGGAGTGGAGGCCGCGCTCGCGAGCCTCCGCGAGGCGTTCCGGGCCGGGCGGCCGTTCGAGGTCGTCCTGACGGACGCGAACATGCCCGACCTCGACGGCTTCCACCTCGCGGAGCGCATTCGGGACGACCCCGAACTCGCGAGCACCGTCCTCATGATGTTGACCTCCGGTCGCCGTCCCGAGGACGTGGCGCGGTGCGGGGAACTCGGCGTCGCCCGGTACCTGACGAAACCGGTCAAGCAGTCCGAGTTGCTCGAGGCGATCTTCGTCGCGATCGGCCTCGGCGGGACGGAGCCGGCCCCGGCGGAGGCGGCGGAGGAGAAACGGGCCGGGTGTCCGCTCCGGATCCTGCTCGCGGAGGACAGCGAGATCAACCGGCGGCTGGCCATGGCGCTCCTCCGGCAGGCCGGGCACTCCGTCGTCACGGCGGAGAACGGCCGGGAGGCGGTGGACGCGTTTGGAGAGGAGGAGTTCGACGTCGTGCTGATGGACGTCCAGATGCCGGAGATGGACGGCTTCGAGGCCACCGCCGGGATCCGGGAGCGGGAACGGGAGACCGGCGGTCACATCCCGATCGTGGCGCTGACGGCCCACGCGCTGAGGGGCGACCGGGAGCGGTGCCTCGACGCGGGAATGGACGCCTACCTCGCGAAACCGATCCGGCCGGAGGAGCTGTTCTCGACCATCGAGTCGGTGACGGGGCGCGCCGCCGGCATCCACTGGGAGAGCGCCCTCGAGACGCTGGGCGGCAATCGGAAGCTGCTCGACATCATCTCCCGGGCGGCGCTGGAGGAGTCGCCGCGGCTGCTTCAGGATCTGAAGCGGAGCGTGGCCGACGCCGACCCCGCGGCGCTCCGGATCGCGGCCCACTCCCTCCGCGGCGGCTTCCGCTACTTCGGGCAGAGCATGGCGACGGACCTGGCGGCGCGCCTGGAGCGGATGGGGGAGACGGGCGACCTGGCGGGCGCGGAGGGAATCCTCGCCCAGCTCGAATCGGCGACGCTCAAGATGCTGCCCGTCCTCTCCAACTACCTCCGCGGGAAGGACTGATCGATGGCGCGCGTGCTGGTGATCGACGACTCCGCGACGGACCGGCTCCTCGTCTCCAAGATCCTGGCCGGCGTCGGCGACCTCGAGTGCGAGGCCGTGGAGCGGGGCGAGGAGGCGCTCGAGCGGATCGCCGCGGATCCGCCGGATCTCGTGCTGACGGACCTGGTCATGCCGGGAATGGACGGGTTCGAGGTCGTCGCCTCCGTTCGCGAGAGCCACCCCGGGATCCCGATCGTGCTGATGACGTCGCAGGGCAACGAACAGATCGCGGTGCGGGCGCTCCATGAGGGCGCCTCGAGCTACGTCCCGAAGCGCAATCTCGCGATCGACCTCCCGGACACGGTGCACGAGGTCCTCGGCATCGGCCGGCGCCAGCGGGCGACGGAGCGGGTCTTCGAGTCGCTGGACCGCTGCGACCTCTCCTTCTGCCTGTCGAACGCGAATGAACTCGTCCTGCCGCTCGTGCGTCATCTCCAGGAGGTCACGCTGCGCATGGGGATCTGCGACGAGGCCGAGGTGACGCAGGTGGGCGTGGCCCTGGCGGAGGCGATCGGCAACGCCATCGAGCACGGCAACCTGGAGGTCGCGGGGAAGCTGCGGGACGACGACCCGGCGGCCCACGGCGAACTCGTCAAGGCGCGGCGGCGCTGTTCCCCGTGGTGCGACCGGTGTGTCCGGGTGGAGGCGAAGATCACGCGGGAGGCGGCGCGTTTCGTCATCGGGGACGAGGGCGCCGGCTTCGACCCCGGCACGCTGCCGGATCCCCGGGACCCGGTCAATCTCGCCCGCGCCCACGGCCGAGGCGTTCTCCTGATGCGCTCCTTCATGGACGAGGTGACCTGGAACGCCGCCGGCAACGAGGTCACGCTGACGAAGCGCCGTGAATCCGGTAATACGGAGGCGTAACCCTTTTTGCCGGATTCGTCCGCCCGTCCTCCGCGCCCCACCCGTTACCCTTTCCAGACCATGATCCGCACCGCCACCGCCCTCGCCCTCTTCCTCCTCCTGGCCCCCGTCGCCGCGAAGGAAGAGGAGCCGAAGAAGACGTACCCCACCGGCTCCACGCTCCAGGAACACTCGGGCCTGAAGTTCCAGCTCCTCGTGCCCGAAGACTACGCCGCGTCGAAGACGTACTCGCTCTACGTCGTCCTCCACGGGATGGGGGACAGCGGGCCGAACCTCGCCCCGGCGTTCCGCGAATTGCCCGCCCGCGGCTACATCGTCGCGTGCCCCTCCGCCCGCGGGAACGCGTGGTCGGCCCGCGACCTCGACGATGTGAAGACGATCGTGGCGCACCTGATGGACGTCTTCCCGATCGGCGAGGGGAAGCTCCACGGGCTCGGCTTCTCGAACGGCGGCTGGAACCTCGGGCCGCTGGTCTTCGACGAGCGGTTCCGGTTCGCGAGCGGGTGCTGGATGGCGGCCGGCTTCCAGGGCGGCAAGGTCCCGCCCCGCGCGAAGAAGGAGTTCGGCGCGATCGCCCTCGTCGGTGCGCAGGACGGCAACCGGGGCGCGGCGGTGAAGACGGTCGACCTGCTGAAGGACAAGGTGAAGAGCGTCGAGTGCCGCATCCAGCCGAACCTCGGTCACAAGTTCACGCGCGAGCTGATGCCGTACTACTGGTGGTGGCTCGACGTGATGGACGGCCGCTTTACGCCGGGCCTCGACAAGTCCATTCCGTGGAAGGAGAGCCTCGACGGCGTGGCGGCGGAGTCGGAGGAGAAGAAGACGGGCGCGTTCCTGTGGTTCTTCTCGAAGGAGGCGGACGCGGAGAGCGACGAGGCGAAGCGAGTCCAGAACGAGGTCTTCTTCGACCGTCTCGTCCGGGTGTTCGGCGCCCGCGTGGTCCCCGTGAAGCTCGAGCGGGAGAAGAACGGGGAGCTCTTCGCGAAGTACCGCCTGAAGTCGACGCCGGCGATCGTGGTGCTGGACAAGAAGGGCAAGAAGAAGAAGGTCCTCGAGGGCAAGAAGATCAAGGCGGGCGCGCTGGCGAAGGCGCTCCGCTCGGTGGCGAAGGACCAGTCCGTGCCGAAGTAGTCCGACGATGAAGGACCTCCCCGACCAACTCCACGACCTGGCCGCCCGCGGCCTCGAACGCCGCCTCCGCCCGTTGGCCTCCGGCTCCGGCCCGAAGGTCCGCGAAGGCGGCCGTTCCCTCGTGAATCTCGCGAGCAACAACTACCTCGGCCTGGCCACCGACCCGAGGGTCGTGGCCGCCGCCCGGGAGGCCCTGGAACGCTACGGCGCCGGCTCCGGAGCGTCCCGGCTGATCTCCGGCGATCTCGACCTCCACCACGGCCTCGAGGCGGACCTGGCCGATTTCAAGTCCGCCCCCGCATCCCTCGTGTTCCCGACCGGCTACGCGGCCGCGTCGGGCACGGTCGCCGCGATCGCCGGAGAGGACGACGTGATCTTCTCCGACGAGTTGAACCACGCGAGCCTGATCGACGGCTGCCGCCTCGCGCCGGCCCGGGTGGTCCGGTTCCGTCACCGCGACCCGGAGCATCTCCGGGCGCTCCTCGCGAACGAGCCGTGCGCCGGCCGCCGGCTCGTCGTCACCGACGGCGTCTTCTCCATGGACGGCGAGCTCGCGCCGCTCCCGGAACTCGTCGCGGTGGCTGCGGAGTTCGACGCGCGGGTCGTCGTCGACGACGCCCACGGGACCGGGGTGATCGGCGGGGAGGGCACGGGTTCCGTCGAGCGGTTCGGCCTCGGCGCCGACGTCGACGTCCGCATCGGGACACTGTCGAAGGCGCTCGGCGCCCAGGGCGGCTTCGTCGTCGGGAGCGAGGTCCTCGTCGACTGGCTCGTCCACAGGGCGCGGACCTTCGTCTACAGCACCGGGCTCGGCCCGGCGATGGTCGCGGCGGCGGCGGAGTCGCTCCGCATCGTGCGTGCCGAACCGGAGCGACGGGCCGCCCTGCGCGAGAACGCGCGACGGCTCCGGGAGGGCCTTCTCGCGAAGGGCCACCGGCTCATCGGTGACGAGGAGGTGCCGATGGCCGTCGTCGTCCTCGGCTCCCCGGACGCGGCGGTGACGGTGGCGGAGACGCTCCGCGACCGCGGGATCCTCGCCCCCGCGATCCGTCCGCCGACCGTGCCGGAGGGTACGAGCCGCATCCGCCTCACCCCGATGGCGACGCACACCCCCGACGACATCGACGCCGCGGCCGCGGCGTTCCCGGAGGCCTGATGGACAAGGACACCCTCCTCGCGTGGGACCGCGCGCACGTCTGGCATCCCTTCACGCCGATGCGCCAGTGGATCGAGTCCGACCCCCTCGTGATCACCGAGGCCGACGGCGTCCGCCTCCGCGACGCCGACGGGCGCTGGTACTACGACGGCGTCTCCTCGCTCTGGCTCAACGTCCACGGCCACCGCGTGAAGGAGATCGACTCCGCGATCCGCGACCAGCTCGACCGGGTCGCCCACACCACCCTGCTCGGCCTCGCGAACGAGCCGTCCATCGTCCTCGCGAAGCGCCTGGCCGACCTCGCGCCGGCCGGCCTGACGAAGGTCTTCTACGGCGGTGACGGCGCCTGCGCCGTGGAGGCGGCGATCAAGATGGCCGTCCAGTGCCACGCGAACCGCGGTCGGCCGGAGAAGACCTTCGTCCTGGGCTTCACCGGCAACTACCACGGCGACACGCTGGGCGCGGTGGGGGTGGCGAAGGACGAGAGCTTCCACGAGGCGTTCGGAGCGCTCCTCCCGGGTCATCCGAAGGCCCCGTATCCCCACTGCTTCCGCTGCCCGGTGGGGAAAGACCGCGCCGACTGCGGGATCGCCTGCCTCTCCGAGGTGCGGGCCGTCGTCGCGCGCGAGGCCCACCGCCTGGCCGCCGTCATCGCGGAGCCCGTCGAGGGAGCCGGCGGCATCATCCCGGCGCCGGAGGGCTGGTTGCGCGGGGTCCGGGAGATCTGCGACGAGCACGACGTCCTGCTGATCGTGGACGAGGTGGCGACCGGGCTCGGCCGGACGGGGTCGCTGTTCGCCTGCGATGAAGACGGTGTCTCTCCGGACCTGCTCTGTCTCGGGAAGGGCCTCTCCGGCGGCTACCTCCCGCTCTCCGCGACGCTGACGACGCAGGCCGTGTTCGACGCCTTCACCGGCGAGGTCGAAGAGGGGAAGACCTTCTTCCACGGCCACTCCTTCACCGGCAATCCGCTCGCCTGCGCGGCGGGTCTCGCGAGCCTCGACCTGCTCGTGGATCTCCTGCCGTCGGTGGCCGCGAAGGCCGCGCTCGTCGCCCGGGCGCTCGAGCCGATCGCCGCCCTGCCCATCGTCGACGACGTCCGGCAGCGCGGCCTCATGGTGGGGATCGAGCTGGCCGGCGACCGCACCGGGCACGAGGTCACGGCGCTCGCCCGGCGGCGCGGGATGATCATCCGGCCGATCGGGAAGGTCGTGATCTTCCTGCCGCCCCTCGCCAGCACGGACGACGAGCTGAACGAGATGCTGGCGATCCTCCGGGACGCCTTCGCGGAGGCGGGCTGACATGCGCGGGCTCTTCGTCACGGGAACGGACACGGGGGTAGGCAAGACGGTCGTCGCCGGCGGCCTGGCGCGCGCCCTCTCGGACCGCGGTGTCCGCGTCGGCGTTCTCAAGCCGGTCGAGACCGGCTGTCCCGAGGGAACCGAGCCGTCCGACGGGGCGTTCCTCGCGGCGGCGGCCCGGGTGGCGGCCGACACGGTCGTCCCCGTCCGCTACGCCGAGCCCCTCGCGCCCCTCGTCGCCGCGCGGCGGGAGAATCGGCCCGTCGATCTCGCGGCCATCGACGCGGCGTTCGACCGGGCGGCCGCCGACGCGGAGTTCGTCCTCGTGGAGGGCGCCGGCGGACTCTCCGTGCCGGTCACCGACGACCTCGACATGGCGGGGCTCGCCGGCCGGTTCGGCCTGCCCCTCCTCGTCGTCGCGCGGCCGGACCTGGGGACGCTGAACCACACGTTTCTGACCGTGGCGTACGCGCGGAGCCGCCGCCTGGAGGTGCGCGGCGTGGTCTTCTCCGGAGGGCGCGGGGCGGAGGCCGACGTCGCGGAGCGCACGAATCCGCCGATGCTCGAGGAGCAGTGCGGAGTGCCGGTGCTCGGGATCGTTCCGCGCCTGGCCGAACCGGTCACCGTCGAGGCGGCGGCCGCCGCCGTGGCGGACCTGGTGGAAGGAGTGACGGGATGACCTGGATCGAACTCGCCGAACGCGCGATCCGCGGGGAGCCGCTGGAGATCGAGGAGGCCCTCGCGGTCCTCGAGGCTCCGGACGGTGAAGTGCTCGAGATCCTCGACGCTGCGTACCGCGTTCGCCGCCACCACTACGGGAACGAGGTCCGCCTGAACTACCTCATCAACGCGAAGAGCGGCCACTGCGCCGAGGACTGCTCCTACTGCTCCCAGGCGAAGGGGAGCGGCGCGGAGATCGAGAAGTACCCGCTGCTGACGCGCGAGGAGATCAGGAGCCGCGCCGGCCGCGGCGTCGACCTCGGCGCCTCCACCTGCTGCATCGTCCTCTCGGGTCGCGGCCCGACGCAAAAGGACCTCGAGGGAGTCGCGGCGGCGGTCCGCGACGTGAAGTCGCGGCACCCGGGCCTCCGGATCTGCGCGTGCCTGGGGATGCTCACGGAGGAGGAGGGGCGCCTCCTCGCCGAGGCCGGCGTCGACCGCTACAACCACAACCTGAACACCGCCGAATCCCACCACGACGAGATCGTCACGAC
>JBDLIY010000009.1:0-21704 GCA_039714635.1 Planctomycetota bacterium | reverse complement strand
CGAGCCGCGGGATCCTCTCGCTGCGCGGCAGCCGGGTGCCCTTCGAATACGAGGGGGGCCGGGCGATCCTGATTCCCATGCTGCACCCGGCCTATCTCCTCCGGAACGCGCAGGCGAAGCGCGAGGCCTGGGAAGACCTCAAGCTCCTCCACGCCCTGCTTCGCGAGGAGACGGGAGACTGGCCGCCGGAGCTCGCTCCGCGCCGCTCCTGACGCTCCCGCGGAAATCAAGCGGACACAAACCGCCGCGACGTGATAGGTTCCGCCCATGGCGGACGACAACTCCGTTCCCGTCTGGGGGATCGAGGCCGGCGACGACGTGATCCGCGCCGTCCGGCTCGCGCCCGGGGAGGACGGCGGCTTCCGGGTGCTCGAGTACCGCGAGGAGCCGGCGCACGGGCCCGGTCCCGAAGCGGCGGTGGCGTTCCTGAAGCGCCGCGGCCTCAAACGCCACGCCGTCGCGGTCGCGATGCTCTCCCCCACCTCCTGGTTCCGGTCGGTGACCCTCTCCGAGGACGAACTCGCGCGCCCCCGGGACGACATGTCCGCCTACCTCTCGGAGTACATCCCCCCGGAGCCCGAGGACCTGGACTTCCGGTGGACCGTCACCGGGGAGAACCTCTACCTGATCTCGGCGGAGATCCGGGCGCGGGTCGAGAGCTACATGATCGCCCTGGAGTCGGCCCAGGTCTACGCCTACGGCCTGCTGGGCGGGATTCAGGCGCTCCACGCCGGCGTCCAGCGGTCCGGGCTCCTCGACGGGGACGGAATCGTGATCCGCGTCCTCGAGCGCTGGACGGACGTCCTGTTCCTCGACGACGGCCACGCGGCCCGGCAGGCCCTGCCCGTCGGACGGCGCGACCTGAGGCCTGATCCGGGAAGTGAAGGAGGAAGCACCGAAGCGCACGCGACATTCGCCGCCGACCTGGGGCGCCTGCTCGAGTACCACCGCACCCGCGTGCCCCGGGAAGAGCCGGAGCGCGTGGTCCTCCTGGGCCCCGACGAGACGACGGCCGCCGCCCTCTCGGAGCTTCTGCCCGGGGAGACGCTGACGTTCCCGGCCGACGCCGCGCCCCTCTCCGGCGGCTCCGGCCTCTCCCTGACCCGGGCCCTCGCCGCGTGCCGCGCCGCTCCGGCGGCGGTCGGCGCGGCCCTCTCCGCGGTGTCCGCCCCCCGGAACGAGGAGCTGTCGCTCCGATCGCTCCCGACCGTGCTGCCGAAGCCCCCGGCCGGCGATCGCACGTGGTGCGCGGCGGCGGCGCTCCTCTGGATCGCGCTGCTCGTCGGCTGGTTCGGCCTCGCGCGGGACCGCGACCGCCTGAAGGAGGCGCTCAGCCGGGAGATGCCGGCCCGGCCCGCCATCTCCCGGACGGACGCCGCGGAGCTCTCGCGCCTGGCGCACCGGGCCGGGATGCGCCTCTCGTTCCCCCGCGCGACCGCGCGGGCCCTCGCCGCCGTGCCGGGAGAGGCCGCGGCGCCGTTTCGCACCGAACGCCTCTCCCTCACGGCGGATCCCGACGGCGCCTACCGGGTGCAGCTCACCATCGTGCTGCCCGGCGCCTCCGAAGACATGAAGGGCCCGCGTGTCCGGGCCGCGATCGAGCGTTTCCGCAAGGCGTCCGGCCGCGACCCGATCCTCGAAGGATCCGGCGGCGAAATCCGGTTGAAGGGGTCCTTCCCCGCGGGCGGCGGACGATGAGGGGCCCGGTCGTGTTCCTGGCGTCGCTCGCCGCCGTGACGATCGCGGCGCTCAGCCTCTTCCTCCCGCTGCACCGCGAGCGGGCGGACCTCTCGGCCCTCGTCATCGAAGGGGCGGCGATCACCTCGTCCGGCCACTCCGGGACGCCTCCTCCGCAGGTCGGACGGCTCGCCTCCGCCCTCGGGGACGGACTGGGTGACCAGGAGGCCGTCTTCGCGGTGCGCGCGGCGGCCCTGGAGTTCTCGCCGATCGACCTCATCGTGATCGACGGCCTCGTCGTGGAGTTTCCCGCGGTCTGGAAGAACGTGCCCCGGATCCTCGCCCGGCTCGCCCGGCGGGAGGGGCTCGTCATCCGGTCGTTTTCCGCGGAGCCCACCGAGGTCGCCGAAGCTTGCCGGATCCGCGTCGAAATCGAGCCCCGCGGGAACGGGATCGAGGCCCGATGAGGGCCCCTCGGAGGAACCCATTTTCGTTGCAATTCCGTGACAGTTCACATATAGGGTTCTTTCGACTTTCTCTCGGGCATTCATCTCGACAAGGGCAAACGTTCATGGTCCCGAGCTCGCGCGGCAGCGCGGGCACCGTCGCACTCGTTCTGGCGTCGGTGTTCCTGCTGTTCGCGGTCTGGCTTCTGGCCGGCCGCGCGGACGCGCCGGTGGACCGGGCGATCGAAACCCTGAATGAGGACCGGGATCCGGGCGTTACCGGCCCGGAGGCGCAGTCGCTGTTGGATCGCGCCGACGCTCTTTCGCAAGAGTTGCACAGGCAGGTCGACATCGTTCCCGGGGGCACGGCCCTCGCGCGGTCGGCCCCGGGTGGCGCCCCGCCGGAGCAGACGTCTTCTCCTCCCGGCGTGGCGGGCCTCGAAGGACGGATCGAGGACTCCTCGATCGTGCTCACCTGGAGGGCGGCCGGAGACGAGCCGGCGGAGGGTTACCTCATCGAGCGGCTCGCCGCGACCGGTGAGCTCCTCTCCCGGGCACAGGTCGGACCGGACGCCTTCCGGCACCGGGACGGCCCCGTGGACGCCCTCCGTGGAATCCGGATTTACCGGGTGACGGCCCTCGGCCGTGACGGAACGGTGGCGGGCCTGCAGCAGAAGAAGGTCTCGTTCCGCCAGGAGTTCACCGTGGATTACCTCGGGAGCCGGGCGGGCGGGACGGCCCGCTTCCGGGTGAACTGGCTGAATTCACCCGGGGGGGGGGCGGGGCAGCGGATCTCCGAGGAGTTCGACGTCGCCATCGGCGACGGGATCGGAGGGAAGGTGCCCGGGAAGGGAGACCGACCGGACCTGGACTTCGGGACCGGTTGGCGGTTCACGGGCTTCGCGGGTCGACGGAAGATCGAGACCCGCGAAGCCGGCGTACCGCGCTTCTCCGCCGACGGGTCGCTGGTTCGCGACCCCGACACGGGGAGAGCGGTCTTCGAAGTACGGAAGATGCCGGTGGTCGATGTCGTCGAGGGCGCCGGGGTGGAAGCACCCCGGGACGACGGCACGACCGGTCTCATGTGGCTCGAGAAGGCCCAGTAGTTGGTATGGGACGGATAGATCGGGAAGGGAGCATTAGATGAGGCGACTCCGTTGGCTCGCGCTGATGTGGCTCGTGGCCGCCGTCGCGTTCGTCGGTTGTGCCAGTGATGGTCAGCCGGAGGACTCGGGGGCTGAGCCGGAGTCCTCGGCGGCAGTGGACGAAGGGGCCGGGGCCGCTCTCGCCGATAAGGCGGAAGCGAAGGCGGTGGAAAACGACGCCAAAGAGGTCCTCTCCTCCAAGTACATCGGACTGGGTGATGCGGCACGGGAGCGCGCGGACTGGAAAGAAGCCCAGCGCAACTACGCTCTCGCGCTGAAGGAGGACCCGGGCAACGAGGATGCGAAGAAGAAGCTCAACGAGGTCAGCGCCCAACTGGGCGTCCGGCCCGCCGAAGTGAGCGACTCCCTCGACTCCGCGGTGGCCGAACGTGAGGTCCGCCGGCAGGCGGCCCAGATGGAGATCACGAATCTCGTCCGGGTCGGCCGCGACCTCGAGAAGAAGGGCGACTACGGCCGCGCCATCCGCAACTACGAGAAGGCCCTCCTGATCGTCGGCCTCTACCCCTACTACGGCGACTTCCGGCCGGGCGAGCAGCAACTCAAGGACATGATCGCCCGCGCGACGGCCGCCAAGGTGACCGCGGACAAGGCCCGGCTCGCGGACCAGAACCGCGAAGCCGCGGAAGTCGCGATGCTCGAGGAGAAGCGGGCCAGCGAGGCCCGCGACCAGCGCATCGCGCAACTGTTCCGCGACGCCAACCTCGCCATGGACCGCCTCAAGTACGACCTCGCCCGCGAGTACGCGGCGCAGATCCTGCGGGAGGACCCGACCAACGAGCACGCCAGGAAGCTCGAGCGGATCGCCGCCAACGCGCGGCTGACCCACGACGAGGCGCGTGCCCGCCGGAACACCAAGGAGCAGTGGCGCCAGGCGTTCTACGAGGTCGAGAGGGCCGCGATCCCGCAGACCCGGCCCGTCATCTTCCCGAAGGAGTGGACCTCGAAGCAGGCCCTCCGGACGGGACGCGGCGTCGGCCGGGGCGCGGCGATGGAAGTCGACCCGCGCATCCAGGAGATCGAGAACATCCTCGACAGCACCACGGTCAACGTGAACTTCGAGGAGACCGGGCTCCAGGACGCCGTCAACTTCCTCGCGAACTACGCGAACGTGAACATCATCGTCCTCCCCTCCGTCGAGGAGGAGAAGTCCGAGGACGAGCTGCTCGTCACCCTGAGGGCCGACAACATCTCGGTGCGCAGCGCCCTCGAACTGATCACGCTGACGAGGCAGCTCTCCTTCCGCATCGTGGACGGCGTGGTGCAGATCGGCACCGAGTCCGAGGCGATGGGCGACCTGGTGCTGGACCTCTACGACGTCAAGGACCTCACCGTCCCGATCAAGTCCTTCCCCGGCGACGACATCAACCTGACGCCTTCGGGCGGGTTCGGCTTCGGCCTCTTCGAGGAAGAGGAGATCGACCCGATCCAGGCGTTCGAGGGTGACGCGCTGGCGGACCTCATCCGCGACACGATCGACACGGCGGTCTGGGACGAGGGCGGCGACGTCCAGTTCCGCGAGGGCGGCATCCTGATCGTCACGGCTCCCCGCGAGACGCACGCCAAGATCAACGAACTCCTTGGCGGCCTGCGCGCGACCGGCGGCCTGACGGTCAACCTCGAGACCCGCTTCATCACGGTCGAGGACACCTTCCTGCAGGACATCGGCGTCGACATCCGCAACCTCGGCGACCAGACCGGCGGCCTCGGCGTGCCGGGCAAGGGCCAGACGGTGCGATTCGACGACGTCCTCACGGGCAGCGCCGACAACCCGCAGGGCATCGGCACGAACAACCTCGCCGGCGTCTTCTACAACATGAACTCGGACGGCGACCTGCGCGGCCGCGTCGAGAACCTTCTCGACGTCGCCCTGGGCGCGACGGGCGTCATGTCGAACTCCGGCGGCGCCGCGATCCAGGCGACCTTCCTCGACGACACGCAGCTCGAGGTGGTCCTGCGCGCGGTGGAGAAGTCCAAGCGCGCGACGATCGCGGTCGCCCCGTCGCTGACGGTCTACAACCACGAGCGCGCGAACGTCACCGTCCTGAACCAGGTTTCCTACGTCCAGGACTTCGACGTCGAGATCGCCCAGGCGTCCCAGATCGGTGACCCGATCGTCCAGACGCTGCGGGACGGCGTCATCCTCGACGTCACCCCGATCATCTCGGCGGACCGTCGGTTCGTGACCCTGGAGCTCCGCCCCACCGTCGCGACCCTTCTCCGCCCGATGCAGACGTTCTCCACGACGCTCGGTAGCGGCGCGCCGGTGATCATCCACCTGCCCGAGCTGCAGATCCAGCGCGTGCGCACGACGGTCACGATGCCGGACGGCGGCATCCTGATGATCGGCGGCCTCAAGTTCTTCAAGGAGGAGAACATGGAGTCGTCGGTGCCGTGGATCAACCAGATCCCGATCCTGTCGTTCTTCTGGAGCCGGAAGGCCCAGTACCTCCAGCGGAAGCACCTGATCGTCCTGATCAAGGCGCAGATCCTCGTCATGGAGGAGCACGAGCCGAAGTACGGCGGCCAGTAAGCGCCGGAAGGGCCTGAGTCACAGAAAGGGGCTCCGCCGAAAGGCGGGGCCCTTTTCGAATCCCTCCGGCCGGAGCGATTCACGGGGGCAGACCCCGCGGGGTCATCTGACCCCGCACGGTTGCGCCCCCACGCTCCCCCGATTAGAATGAGACGGTTCGCCTGCCTCTTCGGTTCCCCGCCGCACCCACGGAATCGACCGGTATGGGGTTTGCCTGTTTTTCGTGCGGATGTTCGCCGAAGCCCAAAGGTTTGTTGCTCCGTACCGAGCGCAGCCTAGAATACGGCTCTTCCCCGCGTACCGATGGCTGTACCGTTGGGCTGTACAGAGTTTACAGGCGTGTAAGTGGGCTTTTACATCCCGGCCCGGGTTCCGGCCGGTGGGACCTCGCGAATTGCACGAGGTGTGATCATGAGACGCGCATTCATCGCCATCCTGGCGCTGGCCGTCGTTGCCACGACCGCTCACGCCGGGCGTTCCGACGACTTCGAGTTCGCCCAGGGCCTGATGGATCGGAAGTACTACGATCTGGCCAAGGAACAATTCGAGAAGATCGTCAATGACACCAGCCGTTCCGGGGAAGAGCAGGCGGCCGGCGGCCTCGGCCTCGCCATGCTGCTCAAGAACCAGGCGGCCGACGGTCGCGGCGATCCGACCCAGGACCCGGCTGACGTCCTGAAGATCTTCGCCGAGGCCGAGGCCCGCTTCGATACGTTCCTCACCGACTTCCCGAACCACCCGAAGCGGGACATCGCCCGCTTCGAGGTCGGTGGCCTCCTCTACACGAAGGGCCTCTTCCTCCGCGACCTGATCGAGAAGGAACCGGAGAAGGTGGCCGAGTACCGCGCCCAGGCCGAGACGGCGTTCGACGCCGCCATCGACCTCTTCAAGGAGGTCGCGGACAACCTGGAGGAGAAAGCGGAGAACGACGCGAAGCACGACTGGCCCTCGCGCCGCGCCCGCTTCTTCGAACTGGCCGCGACCTACGACAAGGGAATGGTCTACGAGGCCGGCACGGCCGAGCGCCAGGGCGTCCTCCAGAAGTGCATCAAGATGTGCGAGAACTTCATCTGGGACAACGAGGAGAACCTCCTCGGCGGCTTCGCCTACATGTACTGGGGCCTCGTCCATCGCGGGCTCGACGAGCCGGCGGACGCGATGGGGTACCTCGGCATCTGCGCGGAACTCCCGCTGCCCGATCCGGACCGGGACGGCATGGCGTCGTTCAGCGCCTGGGCCGGACTGGTCATGCAGGCCTGCTTCAAGCTCGGCGAGTACGCCAACGAACTCGGCGAGCGCGACGGCGTCGACTACCGCGACCAGGCCATCGCGGTCCTCGAGCGCATGCAGGAGCGGATCCCGCAGTGCTGGGACATGAAGTTCGGCCACTTCGCCCTGCTCGAGTACGCCCGTGCCCTCTCCGGGCTCCAGCGTTTCGCCGACGCCCGCGACGTGGTCAGCCGGATCAGCCAGAAGGGCGACGAGATCGGGAAGCGCCAGGAGTGGGGCCTCGCCACGGCGTTCAAGGCGAACAAGCTCCTGAACGAGATCCTGGCCGACGCCAAGATCGCCGGGAAGACGATCAAGACGGCGCCGAGCGTCCTCTTCAAGGCCGCCTCCGGCAAGATGGACGCCCGGCAGTACACCGAGGCCGTCCTCGCCTTCCAGGCCGTCGTGTCGGCCTGTGAGACCCCCGAGCAGATCGAAGAGTTCGCCATGCCGGCGTGGATGTCGATCGGCCGCGGCTACTACCTCAGCAACTGCTTCGTCGAGGCCTACTACGCCTACGATCGGACCGAGCAGCTTTTCAAGGGCAAGGACGTCGCCGGCGAGGCGGCCTACCTCCGCTACCGTGCGATAAACGCCCGCTACGCGGAGACGAAGGACCCGCGCGACCTGGCGCTCGTCAAGAAGGCGCGCAGCAAGTTCGCGACGGACTACAAGGATCACCCGCGCTCCATCGACCTCCAGTACTACGAGGGCGCCGACCTCATCACGGACGGCGACGCCCTGAGGGCCGACGGCAAGGAACTCGAGGCGAAGGCGATCTACAACGACGCCCTCACCCGCCTCGGCAACACGAAGACCACGTCGATCCTCTACGCGAAGGCGCAGGCCCGCATCGGCGAGCTTCTCTACAAGCTGGAGAAGCCCAGGGACGCACTAAAGAAGTTCGACGCCGTCGAGGCGTACATCGCTGACCGGAAGAACGTCACGACCGACCCGAACCGCCGGGCCAACCGGTTGCAGGCCCGGTCGATCGCGGCCTACTACCGGGCGCGCTGCCACAAGGATGCCAAGGACTGGACGGCCGCCGCCGCCGCGCTCGATGACTACGAGACGAAGTTCCCCGAGGAGACGAGCTTCCACGCGGCCGTGAAGTTCGAGCGGCTTCGCGCCCTGCTGCGTCTCGATCGGCTGGCCGAGTCGGAGGCGCAGTTCGCCAACCTCCGCAAGGACTGGCCGGAAGCCGCGCAGATCCCGCTGGCCGCGCGACTGATCTCCTCTTACTGCGGAAAGAAGCGGAAGGAACTGAAAGACAAGGACGCCGCGGGCTGTGCCGAGATGACCCGCAAGACCGCCGAATACTATGTGGTCTACATGGAGACGCGACGCCCGGCGTCGGAGCCCACCTGGCAGGAAGCCCAGCTCCTCGGGTCCTGGTACTTCGAGATCGATGATCTCGCGGCCGCCGAGCCGTGGCTCGAGAAGGCCCTGGAGGGCCTGGCCATCGATATCGACACGGCCGAAGGCGAACGGCTCGTGAAGCTCGAGCTCCAGGCGGACGGCCTGCTGCAGAAGCTCGCGGGCATCCTGCTGAGGCAGAAGAAGTACGGCGAGGCGAAGTCGAAGCTCGAGGATCTGCTGATCCCGGACGAAGGCGCGAAGAAACGCGTCCTCGAGCTGCTGAAGCAGCAGAAGCACTCGCCGGCCTCGCTGAAGGAACTCATGTCGAAGATCCGCCCCATCCCCACCCTGATGGAGAACCTGGCGCGGACCTACAAGTTCGTCGGCGACCCGGATGACCTGCTGCGGGCGCTCACGCTGATCCTGGTGCTCGAGAGGGCCGACCCGGGGAACAAGTACACGGAGATCGGCTGGCGGAGGAAGCTCCTCAGGTGCGAGGTCTACCTCCAGTACGGTCGCGACTTCCGCGACCAGAGCGCCCTGAAGAACGTCATCAAGCTCATCAACGACTGGGAGTCGCTCGGCGTCCTCGACAAGTGCCCCGTGAAGGAAGAGCTCTTCAAGGTGCGCGCCGAGGCCAGCCGGCTTCTCGCGAAGTGACCGGAGGAATGGAACCGATGCGTACGAAAACTCTGATCGGTCTCACGCTGCTCACGCTCCTCCCCCTGTGGACCTTCCTGTCGATCGGGGGCCCGGCCTTCGCCCAGAACGTGGACAAGGATTTCTCCGACCGCGTCGTCTACCTCGACGACGACGGGAAGAAGCAGGACTCCCGGGACGTGAAGGTCGAGACCGCGACCTACGAGGACGCCGGCGTCAAATACCTCAAGGGCCGCTCGAAGAGCGAGCGGAACGGCTCGCGGATCATCATGGTGCTCTACGGAGACACGCCGCCCGTCTACCTCGAGGGCGAGCAGAACCTTCAGCGCGGTCGGTTCAAGGAGGCCGCCTCCTCCTTCGACGGCGCCAAGAACGCCGTCGACGCCGGGAAGTGCCGTCCCTGGGTCCTCGAGTACGCGGCCGTCCGGCGCGGCCAGGCCCTGACGGGTCTCGGCCGGACGGAGAAGGGCCTGCTGCCGGACGCGGTCAAGGAGTTCAAGGCCGCCCTCAGCGCAAACGGAAAGAGCATCCTCTACGACGAGATCCACCTGGGCCTCGTCGAAGCGTACTCTCTCCAGGGGAAGTGGAACGAGGCGAAGGCCGCCGGGCAGAACCTGCTGAACGTGGGGAAGATCATCAAGCAGCCCATCTGGCAGGCGAAGGCGCAGGCGGCGATCGCCCAGGTCCTCCTCGAGCAGAAGAAGTTCGCGGAGGCGGTCTCCGCCTTCGGCGACCTGGCCGCCCTGGCGGCCCGCGAAGGC
Source organism: Planctomycetota bacterium (assembly GCA_039714635.1). GTDB lineage: Bacteria > Planctomycetota > JAJSAM01 > JAJSAM01 > JAJSAM01 > JBDLIY01. The sequence goes on along the minus strand of JBDLIY010000009.1, from coordinate 11,836 downwards.
AAGTACGTCAAGAACGAGAGGCGCAAGGCCGACCTCGCCGAACTCGAGATCTCCGGTGCGGTGGAACAGGGCTGGGCCCTGATCGCCGCCGCCGAGACCACCGGCGCCTGGGACAAGGCCAAGAGCCACTTCGACGGGCTCGCCGGCCACTACCCGGGCAACGAGGCGGTGGCCGCGGCCGTGCTGAACGGGGTCGGCATGACCCTGATGAAGACGGACCCCCGCGCCGCGTACATGAAGTTCTGCGAGGCGCAGGTCACGAATTTCAACGCCCGCACCGAGGTGGCCCGCGCGCTCTACCTCAAGGCCCAGGCCCTCAAGGCCATGGGCGGGGCGACGAACAATCAACGCGCGGAAGAAGCGCTGAAGGAGCTCCGGAAGTTCTATCCGGACACTCCTTTCGCGAGGAAATAAGGAAACCCGGCCGGATGCGGTTCAATGGAGCCGCTACGGCCCACGAGCTCGACACTCGATTTTTGTGAAGGAGTTGTACGGGAATGAAAAAGCCCAACGTTCTGATCGCAGCCCTTGTGGGGATCGCCCTGATCTCCCTCTCGGGTACCGCGTTCGCAGCCGGTGAAGGTGGCGGAAGCCTCGGCGACATCATCATGGGTGGTGGAGTGATCGGGTGGGTCATCATCCTGCTCTCGATCGTTTCCCTCGCCCTGGCCATCGAGCACTTCGTCACGATCCGCCGGGACAAGCTGGTCCCGCCGGAGCTGATCGACGAGATCGAGGCACTCTTCGAAGAGGAGGAATACCAGGAAGCGCTGGAGCTCTGTGAGTCCGAGCCCAACTACCTGACGAACATCCTCTCGGCGGGCCTGCCGAAGATCAACGCCGGCTTCGAAGCCATGGAAAAGGCCATGGACGAAGTCTCCGAAGAGGAAGCCATCAAGCTGCACCAGAAGGTGGGCTGGCTCTCCCTGATCGGAAACATCGCCCCCATGATGGGACTGTTCGGGACCGTGTACGGCATGATCCAGGCGTTCAACAAGATCACCGAACTCGGTGCGGCCGTTCAGCCGAAGGACCTGTCGTCCGGTATTTCGACGGCGCTCATCACCACCCTGTTCGGCCTGTTCGTGGCGATGCCGTCCCTGTTCTTCTTCTTCGTGTTCCGCAACAAGGTCATCAAGGTCTCCCTGGAGATCAGCGCCATCGCCGACGACCTCGTGGAGCGGTTCCGTCCCCACGCGTCGTAACGACTGCCCCGCATGAAATGAGGTGATTCATGTCGAAGGCCCATGATAAGCAGGAAGACATCGAGCTGAACCTGACGCCGATGATCGACGTCGTGTTCAACCTCATCATCTTCTTCATGATGGTCGCCGACCTGAGCAAGAAGGACATCGAACTGCTGAAGCTCCCCTGGTCGACGATGGCCAAGACTGACGACGGCAAGGAGGATCTGCGCGTCATCATCAACGTCGTCAAGGGCGGCCCCAAATGGGACTTCCGCCAGATCCAGGCATGGAAGGTGGGCGACCCGATCTCCGTGCGGCTGAAGGGGCAGACCGTCGACTGGAAGACGCTGCCCAACAAGCTGCTGGCGTTCGCCGAGCGCAAGCGCGACCTGGAGCATCCGATGCAGCCGAGCGAAGTGTTCGCGCTGATCCGGTGCGACCGGGACATCCGCTGGCGCGAAGTGCAATGGGTGATGCAGGCCTGCGCGGACCCGGACGTCCGCATCTACAAGCTGCAGTTCGCGACGTCCAAGCCTGCAAACGAGAAATAGTCGGCTCCGGAGGGAGCAGAAACCAAGGAGGCATGAGACATGTCCAGAGGCCAGACCGGTTCTGAGGGCACTGCCGAAGACATCAAGCTCCAGATCACGCCGATGATCGACGTGACCTTCCTCCTGCTGATTTTCTTCATGCTTCTTCCGTTCCGGAGTCTGGAGCGAAAGGTTGCCGCCTTCCTCCCGAAGGACCGGGGGTTGGCGAAGACGAAGATCAAGCTGGAAGAGAAGCCGAAGATCACCGTCGAGCTCAAGCGCACGAAGGAGGAGAGGATCACGCGAGTCAAGCTGCTTGACTCCGAGATCGGAACCGGCGTAGACGGGTTCAACACCCTCGACGCGCGCATCAGGGCGATCGCCGGTTCGAACGAAGAGCTTCCGGGGGAGATCAACGCCTGGGCGTGGGTCCCCCACCGGGATGTGATCCGTGCGATCGACTCGTTCATGAAAGGCGACGTCACGGACCTGACCTTCGTCGGGGCTCCGGCCCCGGGGAAGAAGCAGTCCGGACCCGGCGACCCCAACGGCTGAGCACAGGGATCGTCGACTCAACACGAAGGGGCGCGACCGGAAACGGCCGCGCCCCTTCTGATTCACGCCGGGCGGGTCAGACGGAGGCGTCCAGCGTCGAAACGAGGATCGCGAGGTCCTCATCCGTCGTCTCGAAGCTCGTGATGCACGCGCGCAGCGCCAGGACGGGAGGCTCCCCCGGCCGCACGACGGAGACCCACGCCCGGCCCGAGTCGAGCACGCGCCGCGCCACCTCGTGAACGCCGATCTCCCCCGCCTCGATCCGCGGGTGGGTGAAGCAGACGAGCGGCAGAGGCGTGTCGGAGACCACCCGCCAGCCCGCCGCGAGGAGCCGTTCCCGCAGGCGGTCGCCGAGATCGGCCTGGCGCTCGAGAATCGCCGCGAGGCCCGACTCGCCGAGTTCGGCGAGGACCGCGAAGACCTTCATCCCGATGAAGCGCCGGGACCACTGCACCGAGGTCAGGTACGGATCCGTCGTGTCCCGCACCGAGCCGGGCATGTAGGACGCCCGGACACTGAAGGCCCGCGCGACGGCGTCGGGGTCGCGGCAGAGGAACATCCCCGCCCCCATCGGGACGGAGAGTCCCTTGTGCGCGTCGAAGGTCACGGAGTCCGCGCGTTCGATCCCGGCGAGCACCCGCGCGAGGCGGGGCACGAGCGCGGCGACGCCCCCCCACGCCGCGTCGACGTGGAACCAGGCGCCGGCCTCCCGCGCGATCCGGCCGAGGTCGTCGAGGGGATCGACCGCCCCGGCCGACGTCGTCCCGGCCGTGCCCACGACCATCAACGGCCGCCGCCCGCGCTGCCGGTCCCGGGCGAGCCTCGCTTCGAGTCGGGCCGGGTCCATCGAGAACGAGGCGTCCACGGGGATGGCGCGGAGCGCGCCGCGGCCGAGCCCCGTCATCCGGGCGACCTTGTCGAAGGAGTCGTGACTCTCCGCCGAGAGGTAGATCCCGACGGGGCCGGGCAGCGCCGCGAGTCCCTCCTCCGCCCAGGCCGGAAACGCCCGCGCGAGGGCCGCCAGCACGGCGGAGAGGTTGGCCTCCGCCCCGCCGGTGGTGAAGGACGCCGCCGCGGCGTCGGGGTCGAAGCCGAAACGACGAAGGAAGAAGCGCAGCGTGTGGCGCTCGATCTCGTTCGCCGCCGGCGCGTGGGACCAGACCGCGAGTTGCGGGTTCCAGGCGGCGGCGAGCGCCTCCCCCGCCTCGGCCGCCGGCAGCACGGCCGGGTTGAAGAGGCCGAAGTAGCGGGGATGCGTGGTCTGGACGTTCCCGTCCCGCATCATCCGGCTCACGTGGCGGACGACCTCCGGCAGCGGCCGCCCCACGGCGAAGTCGCCGAACGTCCGGTCCAGATCCTCCCGGAGTTCCGCCGCCGCGACGTCCGTCGCCACCGGCCTCTCCCGGATCTCCTCCCGGAACGCGCGGACGGCCCGCCCGACGAGATCCCAGTGGTCCTCCATCCCGACCTCCTCCTCCCCCCGCCGCCGGCCGACCTTTCCCCGGCACCGGTGACCGGGAAATGACAGCGCCACCCTACCTTCCTTCCATCGTGAGACCGGGGCTTCTTCTCTTCCTGCTCGTCGCTCTTCCCGCCGCCTGCGGTGCGGACGATCGTCCGTCGGTCCTCCTCATCACCGTCGACACCCTCCGCGCCGACGCGGTCGGCGTCTACGGAAACAGCGGGGCCCGCACCCCGCGCATGGACCGCCTCGCCGCGGCGGGGATCCGATTCGAGCGCGCGAAGTCGACCTGTCCGATCACGCTGCCGTCGCACCTGACGATCCTGACCGGCGTCACGCCGCCGGAGCACGGGATCCGCGACAACGATCCGGAGCGGCCGCTGCCGGGCCCCGACTTCCGCGACTTCGCCACGCTCGCGGAGCGCTTCCGGAAGGAAGGCTACGCCACCGCCGCGTTCGTCTCGGCCAGCGTCGTGGCGAAGCGCACCGGGCTCGACGCGGGGTTCACCGTCTACGACGGCCCCACGGGCTCGGTGCCGGGCTCCCTCGTCTACGCGGAGCGGACCGGCGAGAAGACGGCGGCGCACGCGGCGGATTGGATGGCCGCCGCGGACCGACCGTTCTTCGTCTGGGTCCACCTCTTCGATCCGCACGACCCGTACGTCCCGCCGGTCGCCTTCCGGTCCGGCGCCGCCCCGGACTCGCCGGAGGCCTACGCCGACGAGGTCGCGTACGCCGACCACTGCGTCGGAGCCGTCCTCGACGCGATCGAGGGTACGGACACCCTCGTCGTCCTCACCTCCGACCACGGCGAGGGACTCGGCGAGCACGAAGAGTCCACGCACGCGTTCCTTCTTTATGAGACGACGCTCGCGGTGCCGCTGGTGATCTCCCGCCCCGGGCACCTGGCCGAGGGAGAGGCGCGTCCCGATGTCGTGGGCCTGGCCGACCTCGCGCCGACGATCCTCGACGCGGCGGGCATCGAGGACGACGAGCGATCGTTCCTCGACGGGCCGACGCAGCGGATCCCGGTGGCCGAGACGCTCTACGGATACCGCCACATGGGCTGGGCGCAGCTGGTCTGTGCCTGGGACGGGGAGACCAAGCTCGTCGAAGGCGCCCCCGACGCATGGTTCGACCTCGCCGCCGATCCGCGGGAGGCGAACCCCCTCTCGACGGGACCCGAGCGCCTGCGAGAGCGGATCCGCGCGTACCGGACGACGCCGCTTCGCGTCGGCAAGTCGCCTTCCGAGTCGCTCGAGCCGCTGGCCGGCCACGCCTACCTCTCCGGGGTGGGCCGTGGCCGGCTGGCGTTTCTGTCCGTCGCGGAGAACCGGAAGCTCCTCCCGCCGGACGGCCGCCGGGTGGACGAGATCGGCCGCCTCTTCGGTCGCGTCGGCCGGGACGATCCGGCCGCGGTCGGGCGGGCGCTTCGACACCGGATGGACGAGGATCCGAAGAACCCGTCCCTGCCGTTCTGGCTCGGTCGGAACGAGAAAGCGGCGGGCCGTTACGCGGACGCCGCGCGCGCTTTCGGGAGGTCGTTCGAGCTCGGCCACCGCGAAGCGCGGGTCCTCGCTCTCTGGCTCCAGAGCCTGATCCTCTCCGAGCAGATCGAGGAAGGTCTCGCGATCGGCACGGAGATGGTCACGCAGATCGTTCCGGACACCGCCGTCTGGGTGATGCTCGGAACGCTCCAGATGCAGTCAGGAAAACACGATACGGCGGTTCGTTCCGCGGAGAAAGCGGCCCGTCTGGCGCGCTCCGAGAGGGAGCGGAAGCTCGTGTCATCGTTTCGTCATAAGTTGCGGTAACAGAAAGAGCAGTGAACGTTGCCGAGGGGTTGAATTCGAGTTGACAGTCCCCGGAGGGCGTTGCTAGAGTGACGCTCTCTTTTGAGGGCAGCTTCTCTACAGGGCATGGGAAGCGCACGGACTACGTCGGGCTTTTCCCGCGCCCCGAGTTGCAGAAGAACAGGAGACGGTCCATATGCCGCGTTCTTTCCTGTCGTTCGCACTCGTCGTCATCGTCGCGACCTCGATGGTCGCTTGTGCCAGTTCCCCCTCCAAGCCGACTCCGCCGGAGAAGGCCGACTCGGGGATGGAAGTCGCCAAGGGCACGACGACCACCGACATGCCGGACTCCGACGAGCCGCAGGCTCCGCCGCGTCCGTCCTTCACGACCGACGAGTACATCAACAAGATGATGGCTGAAGGTCAGCCGTCCGCCGAGCCGCCGCCGGACGTCGTTCCGGCCGCGGGTACCGCCGCCGTCGGCATGGACGGGCTCGCCGAGAAGAAGAAGGTCGAGGGGGAGGCCACCGAGGCCCTCGTCGACTACTACATCGAGCAGGCCGAGCGGAACAAGAAGGAGCTCAAGTACGACGAGGCTCTCGTCTGGGTCAAGAAGGCCCTCGGGGAGTCGCCCGGCGACCAGCGCGCCGGCGACCTCTACAAGGAGATCCTCGCCGCCCAGGGCAAGCGCGCCGGCGTGATCCCGCACGAGATGGCCGAGCTCCAGGCTCGCAACCGGGTCCAGCAGGAAGAGGCCAGGGTGCAGGCCAACTACTACTTCAACGAGGGCAAGAAGGGGTTCCACGAGGAGCGCTTCGACGCGGCCATCGACAACTTCGAGAACGTCCTCACCATCATCAACAACGCGCCCTACGGGACCGAATGGGGCACGCTGAGGAGCGAGACCGAGGAGTTCCTCTTCCAGAGCCGCGAGGGCAAGCTTCGCGCGGACGAGGCCGCGATGGCCGAGGCCGCCCGGATGGCCCTCGACACCGTGAAGCAGGATGAGGCCAAGCGCCGCATGGAGCAGCAGGAGCGGATCGACAAGCTCCTCACCGAGGGCCTGTCGGCCTTCGAGTCCGAGCGCTTCGGTGTCGCCGAGAGCTTCGCCGAGCAGGTCCTCGACCTCGACCCGCGCAACGCGCGCGCTCTCGAGCTTCGCGACCAGTCGGTGCGCGCTCGTTACCGCCACTCCTCCGACGAGCTGCTCCAGACGCAGAAGGAGCGCTTCCGCGAGTGGCGTCTCGACATCGCCGAGACCGCCATCCCCTGGTCCGACCGTCCTCTCCACTGGCCGAGCCAGCGCGAGTGGGACCGGATCAACCGGCGGGCCGCGAAGGTCACCGACTTCGGCGGTGGGACGGAGATGAGCCCCGAGGACCGGGCGCTCTCCAACCGCCTCCGCGAAGAGAAGATCGGCTTCACCTTCGATGAGACCCCGCTGCCGGAGGCGATCGAGTTCATCCGCGGCGTCAAGAACCTGAACATCGTCATCGACGGCGAAATCGAGAGCGACCTCGAAGGCGCCCCGGTCTCCCTGTCCGTGAACGAGCTCGAGCTCAGCGCCGCGCTGAACCTGCTCCTCAAGCTCGCCGGCCCCGAGTACACCTACACGCTGAAGAACGGCGTCGTGTACATCACGAACCAGGAAGGTGCTCGCGGCGAGGCCACCCTCCGGGTCCACCCGGTCGGCGACCTGACGATCCAGCTCACCAACTTCATCGCTCCGGACCTCGTCCTCAAGCCGGCCGGCGCCGAAGCCAGTGAAGACCAGCCTCCCTTCGGCAAGGCCGAAGAGGGCGAGAAGATCATCGGTGGCGGCGCCGAAGAGCTGATGGACCTCATCATGCAGAACATCGAGCCCGACAGCTGGGAGGAGGGTTACTCCTGCACCACCAGCGGTGAGGACAAGCTCGTTGTCATGCACACCCCCGAGGTCCAGGCCGAGGTTGCCCGGTTCCTCGACGACCTGCGCAAGTTCGCGGGTCTCGTGGTCACCATCGAGAGCCGTTTCCTCGAGGTCGCGGACGACTTCCTGCAGGACGTCGGCGTCGACTTCCTCGGCCTCGGCGGTGAGGGCCAGAGCACGCTCGTCAACCTCGACGACGTGACGAACGGCCTCGAAGACAACGCGTCCCTCGGTTACGACAACACCGGCGGCCGCAGCGCCGGCCCCTCCGCCGGCAACCCGTCCGCGGGCGTGTTCTTCAACAACAACTCGGACGGCGACTACCGCGGTCGGACGGAGAACATCTTCGACAGTGCCCTCGGCAAGGTCCTCTCCCCCGTCGGCGGCGCGGTCGTGCAGTACACCTTCCTGGACGACACCGAGGTTTCGATGGTCCTCCGGGCCGTCGAGAAGTCCCGTAGCGCGCGCATCCTTCAGGCCCCGAGCCTGACGGTCTACAACACCCAGCGCGCCAACATCACGCTGGTCAACCAGGTGTCCTTCATCCAGGACTTCGACGTCGAGGTCGCGCAGACCGCCTTCATCGCCGACCCGATCGTCAGCATCATCCAGGACGGCCTGACCCTCGACGTCCGGCCGACCATCTCTCACGACCGCAAGTACATCATGCTCGAGCTGCAGCCGACCATCGCGACGCTGCTCCGCCCGATCCCGACGTTCCAGACGTCGCTCGGCGCGCTGACCACGCCGGTCACCATGCAGCTCCCGGAGACCACGATCCAGAAGTCCCAGACAACCGTCCGCGTCCCGGACGGCGGCAGCCTCGTCATCGGCGGCCTCAAGGACATCAGCTTCGTGGACATGACCTCCGAGACCCCCTGGCTCGGCAAGATCCCGATCATCGGGTTCTTCTTCAGCCGCAAGGGTTCCTCCAAGGAAACCAACCACCTGATGATCATCGTCACGGCGACGATCACGGACCTGGCCGAGGAGGAGGAGCGCTTCCGCAGCCCGTACGTGGGAGTTCGCTAGACAACCAGACACACGAAGCGGCCCGCGCCTTCCGGCGCGGGCCGTTTTTGATTCACCTCAGTCGAACGAAACAACGCTGACAGGCACCCGTTTTTCACCCTCACGAAACAACGCTGACAGGCGCCCGTTTTTCACCTCGCCGGAACTTCTCGTTTTTCCGAGTCCAAATCGCACTCCCAAGCGACTTCCCTCCTGGAGGTCAGCTATGTCGAAATCCTGGCGCTATCGGGAAGACGAACCCGGAGACCTGCAGTTCGTCACGATCAAGGGGGTAGGAGGGCTACCGATCTTCGCGCTCCGCGAAGATGTTCGCTTCCTGCTCTCTCTCCTGGCTCTTGAGGTCCGCGCGGAGGAGTTGAAGGTCCTCTGTTTCGCCTTCGTGCGAAACCACGCCCACTTTCTCCTCCTGAGTCCACACGGAGCCCTCCATCGTCCCCTGAAGCGGGTCCTCGAGAGGTTTGCCGTCTACTACAACCGCACTCGCGGAAGAAGCGGACACGTGTTCAAGGACCGCTTCCACTCTGCCTGCATCCGTTCGGAGGCAAGCCTCATCTGTGTCGTTGCCTACACCGATCACAACCCGGTCAAGGCAGGGCTCGTGGAACTCTCGACGGCCTACGAGTTCGGGAGCGCCGCTTCCTACGTCGGTGATCGTTCGCCTCCATGGCTGGATCGCCGCACTGTCGCCGCCTACATTCCCGGGGCCGACCCCCGCACCGGTCAAGCTCCGGAAGATGCCTACCTACGGGTCTTCGGCAAGATCGACTACGAGTTCGTGGAGGAGATGATCGAACGGCGGCGGCACCTCGAGAAGGGCCTGAGTGACCCCCTGGACACCTTCCTGTCCCCCGATCGACTGCACCGGATCGACTGGCTTCTCGAGCAGTCCATGCAGGCGGACGGATCGACCGGCGCACGTCTCCTCGCGAAGGCAGATACATTGAGGGCGGTGCTGGAGGAGTGCTCGGGCCTCCGGGACTGGGAGCGCGCGGCCGGAACGGACGACGCGATCGGCTGGCGCACGATGCTGATCGGCCTGCTCCGGTTGGGCTGCGCGCGGAACTGCCGGCAGATCGCCGCGATGCTGCGGATCAGCCCGGCGACAGTGGTGCGCGAGACGCGCCGGCACATCGAGCGACTTCGTCAGGACCGGACCTATCTGGGTGCCGCGGATGAGGTTCTCACCGAGGCCGTACGGCGAACCTTCGACTTCCTGCCGCCATTTACTGCCATCGGGCCGGACGGCAGGCCGCGAGATCTGATCAGCCTGTGAAAAACGGGCGCCTGTCAGCGTTGTTTCATCGGCTCTGTTATCATCCCTACGTGCCCCTCCACGCCATCCTCTTCGACATCGACGACACGCTCTACTCCACCACCGAGTTCGCGGAGCAGGCCCGGCGCAACTCGATCGAAGCCATGATCCGCATGGGCCTCGACATCGACTTCGACACGGCGTTCAAGGAGTTGCTGGAGGTCATCGCGGAGTTTCGGTCGAACTACGACCACCACTACGACAAGCTGCTCCGACGGTTGCCGTGGAAGGCGCTGGGCGGAGTGAACCCGGCGCTGCTGGTGGCGGCCGGGGTCGTGGCGTACCACGAGACGAAGTTCCGGCAGTTGCGGCCGTTCCGGGACGCGGAGGAGGCGCTGCGCTGCCTGTCGGAGAAGACGGAGCTGGTGCTGGGCGTGCTGACGGAGGGGCTGGAGATCAAGCAGGCGGAGAAGCTGATCCGGCTCGGCGTGGTGAAGTACCTGGATCCGCGGGCGCTGTTCATCAGCGACCAGGTGGGGATCAGCAAGCCGAACCCGAAGCTGTTCCGGTACGCGCTGGACCGGCTGGGGTTCACGGCGGGCCAGGTGATGTACGTGGGTGACAACCCCGTGCGGGACATCGTGCCGGCGAAGGAAGTGGGGATGATCGCGGTGCGCCACCGCGGCACGGGGAAGTACTCGGCGGAGGAGAACGTGGTCGCTCCGGACCACGAGATCCACGACTTCCACGAGCTGCTGGCGCTGCTCGAAGGCGAGTACGGCATCTCCTGCTGAATCCGGTCCCACGCGACTCCGGTCCCACGGAGGCGTAACTCCACTTGCCGGATGCGTCGGACGTGCAGCACTCGGCCACAAGAACCCGGCGACGGCGCTGAACGCAGCGACGCTCTCCGTGTTCTACCGGTATCCGCGGCTGTTCCGGCGGACGCGGTAGCGGGGGGGGGCGGGCGAATCCGGTAAAAACGGTTCCGCCTCCGTATTACCGTATTCGGCTACTTCAGGCTCTCGAAGGCCTCCCGCGCCCCGGCCGGGCCGGCCACGGCCACCACCATGTGGCCGAAGTGCTTCTTCACCACGCGCATCACGTCCTCGCGCGTCACCTTCTTCACCAGCGCCTCGAACTTCTCGTCCCCGTCGTAGCCGACACCGTAGAGCTCCGAGAGGGCGAGGCCCGTGGCCACCGCGTTCACCGTCTGCGAGGAGTAAGGCTGGGCCACGAGCGCCATCGCGCGGCCGAGTTCGAGTTCCTCCTCCGTGAACTCGCCCCTCCGCAGGCGGTCGATCTCCGCCATCAGGAGGTCGTAGACCTCCTTCAGGTAGCGGGTCTCGGTCTGGGTCGTGATGTAGAGGCAGCCCGGCTCGAGTCCGGTGAAGTTCGTCAGGTGGACGTAGTAGACGTACGACCGGTCCCCGCCGCGGAGCGCCGTGTGCAGCCAGCCGGACGGCATGCCGATGCCGGAGGTGAAGGCGTCCACGAGCGTCAGCGCCGCCCGGTCCTCGAGGTTCGTGTAGCGCGTGCCGGGGAAGGCGATGCAGAGCGACGCCTGGGCCTTCTCGTTCTCCCGGAACGCGAAACGGGGCTCCGGCAGGCCGCCCCCTTCCCAGGCCGGGGCGGCCGGGGCCGTCAGCACGTACTCGCCCTCGGGAGTCCACCCCTCCAGGGCGGCCTTCAGGAGCTCGATCGTCTTCGCCACATCCACGTCCCCCGCCACGGCGATCACCATGCCCTCCGGCCGGACCTTCGCGGCGGCGAACTCGAGGACGTCGTCACGGGTCAGCTTCGCCACGACCTCCGGCGTCGAGTACGGCGAGTTCGCGTAGGGGTTCCCGCCGAACAGCTCGCGGCGCATGAAGTTCTGCACCTCCACCACCCAGTTCGCGTTCTGGCGGACCGCCATCATCGAGAGGACTTCCAGCTGCTTCGCGAACTGGTCCTCGGGGTACGTCGCGTTCGCGAGGATGTCGCCGAGCAGTTCCGCCGCGAACTCGAGGTCGCGTTCGCCTCGGGCCAGGGTCATGGAGAGGCCGAGGGTGTTGTTGCCGCTCTGGCTGGCGATCGACGCGCCGATCGAGTCCATCTGCATCGCGATGTCCTC
>JBDLIY010000008.1:0-21842 GCA_039714635.1 Planctomycetota bacterium | reverse complement strand
TCGAGCTCGACGATCCGGTCACCGGCCAGGAGACCGCCCTTCGCCGCGCCCAGGCTCGGGCTGACCCCCGACAAGAGCACGCCCTCTCCCTTGTCCCGCTGGTCGATGGTGACGCCGAGGACGCCGTTGCGGGCGTTCACGAAGGTCGGGCGCTCGTCGAGGTCGCCCACGAGGCGGAGGACTCGCGAGGCGACCGTCAGGGTCTTCACCGAGCCCTCGAAGTTCTGCTTCTCCCAGTCGTCGGTGACGCAGTGGAGGTCCTTGTGCATGCCGGTGTTGAAGAAGAGGGTCGAGAGGCCCTTCCGGAAGAAGACCATGTTGTCGCTGGGGGTCATCCCGCCGCGGCCTCTCGTGATCTTCAGGCCGACGCCTTCGTTCGCCTGCGTGATCAGGTCGTCGAAGACCGGTGAGGTGCCGACGCCGCCGATGAAGAGCTTGTCGTCGCGGAGGCGGCCGATCATGTCCATGTTCAGCATGAGGACGCACCGCTCGTTCGGGATCAGGGGGTGAGCGACGTAGTGGCGGCTTCCGAGGACGCCCATCTCCTCGCCGGTGAAGGCGATGAAGAGGAGGGAGCGCTTGGGGCGGGGGGAGGTCAACGCGAACTGCTCGGCCAGTTCGATGAGGCCGGCGGTGCCGGAGGCGTTGTCGTCGGCGCCGTTCCAGAGGCGTTCTTTCGCGTTGGGGTCGCGCGCGCCGAAGCCGTCGGTGCCCAGGTGGTCGTAGTGGGCGCCGACGATGATGATCTCTTCCTTCAGCGACCGGTCGGAGCCGGGCAGGAGACCGACGATGTTCGGGGAGTGGACGGGCGACTGGCGGACCGAGAGGTCGAGGCGGACGTCCGGGAGTTCAAACGAGTCCGGTGCCTCCGCCTCCTCGATCTCCTGCTGGAGGGCTTCGAAGTCCCTGCCGGCCGCGGCGAGGAGCGCTTTCGCCACCTCCGCCTTCGCGAAGAGGAAGGGCGGTTCCGCGCCCATGCCCCTCGACATCCACGGCACGTCCAGGGGCTCGCTTCCCTCTTCGTGGTGGATCGTATCGTTCACGACGATCACGGCCGCGGCTCCGGCCGTCGCCGCCGCGCGGAGCTTCATCGGGAACGACATCGCGCGGAGGAAGCGCGGGTTCTTCCGGGGGTCCGGGTCGTAGTTCGGGCAGTGCCTGAGGATCAGCACGGCCTTGCCCTTCACGTCGATCCCGGCGTAGTCGTTCCACCCCTTGGCCTTCAGCCCGTAGCCGGCGAAGACGACCTCGAGGTCGGCGAGGTCCGCGGACTTCGTGGCGGGGAACGGCTTCCAGGTCGCTCCCGCCGCGAAGGTCGTCTCACCCTTCTCCCGGCGGACGGTCAGGTGCGACGCGATCGCGACGACTTCCCGCACGGGAAGGGCGAAGGTCTGCCGGTAGGTCCCGTCGTCGCCGATCGGGTCGAGGCCGATCTCCTTGAACCTCTGTTCGATGTACTTCGCCGCCTTCTCGCCTCCCGGCTGGCCGGAGCGGCGCCCCTCGTACTCGTCGGAGGCGAGGATCTTCACGTGCTCGCTCATCTCGTCGGCGGTGATGTCGGCCGAGAGTCCCGGCGTCTCCGGGGACGCGGCGAGGGTCGTGGTCAGGACGGCGAGAAGGATCAGGAGCGTGCGCATCAGCCGGTCACCTCGAAACTCGTGAAGGTCTGGGAAGGGGCTTCGTTCGTCGTCTTGAGATCGTCGACGCGGCCCATCGGCGGGCCGCCGCTCCGGCACCAGGCGAGGAGGGCCTCGATGGCGTCCTCGTCGCCCTCGGCCACGAACTCGACGCGGCCGTCGGGGAGGTTGCGGACCCAGCCCGTCAGGCCGAGCCGGAGGGCCTCCTCCCGCGTGGACGCGCGGAACCAGACGCCCTGCACCCGGCCCGAGACGAAGGCGTGGACGCGGGTCACGAGAGGATCTCCCCGATCCTCTCCACGGCTTCGGCGGGGGAGTCGACGACCTGCACTCCCTCGCGCGGCACGCGGTGCTCGGGGAGCGTCCAGGTGCCGAGCCCGAAGACGGGGCGACCGTGCTTCAGGGCGAAGGCGATCTCCGAGAGGGTGCCGAAGCCGCCGCCCACCGCGACGACGGCGTGGCCGGAGGTGGCGACGCAGACGTTCCGCGCTTCGCGGACGCCCGTCGTCAGTGCGATGTCGACGTAGGGGTTGGCCTCCTCGCGCACGACGCCGGGCAGGACGCCGATCACGGTCCCGCCGGCCTCGTGCGCGCCGCGGGACGCCGCCTCCATCACGCCGCCGAGGCCGCCGGTGACGAGGATCCAGCCGCGCTCCGCGAGGAGTCGGCCGAGTTCCCGCGCGACGGTGCAGTCCTCGTGGGAGCAGGAGCCGCCGCCGATGACCGAGACGATGGTCTTCATTCCGCCACCTCCGGTTCTTCCGTCGGGCGCTTTCTCCGCTGCCAGACGACGTAGGCGATGAGGAGGACGAGCAGGGCCGGCAGGACCCAGGCCATGACGCGGCCGAGCTGTTCGGCGACCCCGTCGGGATCGCGCCCGACCCACCAGCCGATGAGGGCGAGGATCACCACCCAGATGCCGGAGCCCAGCCCCGTGAAGAGGAGGAACCGGCCGAGGGGCATGCCCGCCAGGCCGGCGGGGAACGAGATCACCTGGCGGATGCCGGGCAGCAGGCGGCCGACGAACGTCGCGATCTCGCCGTGCTTCAGGAAGAACCGCTCGGACTTCCCGAAGCTCTTCTCGGAGACGAAGAAGTACTTCCCGTATTTCAGGAGGAACGGGCGGCCGAGCTTGCAGGCGAGCCAGTAGTTGAAGAGCGCGCCGATCAGCGAGCCGGCGATCCCCGCGACGATGACGAGGATGAGGGTCATCTCGCCCTGTTTCGCGCTCGCCGCCGCCGGGGGAACGACGACCTCGGAGGGGAAGGGGAAGAAGGACGATTCGAGGGCCATGAGCGAGACGACGCCCGCGTAGCCGAGGTCGGCCATCGTGTCGGTCAGCCACTGCCAGATCGTGTGCAGGAATTCGTACATCAGTCGGGAAAGCCCTCCAGGCCGATCAGGGGAACGAAGGAGCATCGGAAGTGTTCGCGGCGGACATCCATGCCGTCTTTCCGCCGGATGCTGACGAGATCCTGCATGCCGCGCCCGCCCGCCGGCATGACGAGGATCCCGGGGTCGGCGAGCTGAGTGAGCAGCGACGGCGGCGTCTCCGGGGCGGCGGCCGTCACGAGGATCGCCGGGAACGGCGCCGCCTCGGGCCAGCCCCGCGTGCCGTCGCAGACGCGGTACTCGATGTTGTCGTAGCCCTGCGCCGTCAGCGTGGTCCGGGCCCGGGCGGAGAGCCCCGGCAGGCGCTCGATCGTGAAGACCTCCGCCGCCAGCTCGGCCAGCACCGCCGTCTGGTAGCCGGAGCCGGTGCCGATCTCCAGCACGCGCTCCGGCCCGCCCAGCTCCAGGAGTTCCGTCATCGCGGCGACCATGTAGGGCTGTGAGATCGTCTGCGACTCCCCGATCGTGACCGGGTGGTCCTCGTAGGCCTGCTCCCTCAGGGAATCGGGGATGAACTCGTGGCGGGGGACGCGCCGCATGGCGTTCAGCACGCGCGGGTCGCGGACGCCCCGGCGCCGGACCTGGTCCGCCACCATCCGCCCGCGCTCGACCTCGTACTCATCCATCGCGCACCGAGAGGTCTTCGAGGGTCAGCTGGAGGGACCCGTCCTTCCGCCAGTCGTCCTCCTTGACGGTGTAGGCGATGTCGAGCTCGGCGTGGCGGCCGATCCCGTCGGCGAGGGCGCCCATCCGGAAGCCGATCGCCCGGTGGGTGCCGCTGCCGTCGGCCACGGTGAAGGAGAGGTGAGGACCGTCCTTGCCCACCCGCCGGACTCCGCCGACGATCTTGACGCCGCGCGTCGCGAGGACCGGGCGGGGGTTGCCGGAGCCGAAGGGGGCGAGCCGATCCACGTCGCGGACCAGCGTGGGCGTCACCTCGCCGAGGGTCGTGACGAGGTCCACGCGCACGCGGCGGACGAAGTCCTCGGGGGACGTCATGTCCCGCACGGCCGAATCGAAGGCGGCCCGGAACGCTTCGAAGCGGTCCGGCTCGACGCTGAAGCCGGCCGCCGCCGCGTGGCCGCCCCAGGTCACGAGGTGCTCCGCGCATTTCTCGAGCACCGCGGGCAGCGGGACGGACGGGATCGACCGGCAGGAGCCGCGTCCGATCTCTCCGTCGAGCGAGCAGACCGCGGAGGGGCGGTGGTAGCGGTCGACGAGGCGCGCCGCCACGATCCCGATGACGCCGGCGTGCCAGCCCTCCGAGCCGACCGCGATGCCGCCGGCGTGCCCCGGCGCGTAGTCCCGCTCCACCCGTTCGCACACTTCGGCGACGATGCCGGTCTCGATTTCGCGGCGGCGCCGGTTCTCGCGGTCGAGCCGCGCGGCGATCTCCCGACCGCGATCCGGCGAATCCGTCGTGAGCAGCTCCAGGGCGACCTCCGCCTCCCCCAGCCGCCCGGCCGCGTTGAGGCGGGGCGCGAGGCGGAACCCGATGTCCGACGCCCGCGGCGATCCGCCGTTCACCTGAGCCTTCGCCATCAGGGCGCGGAGGCCGGGCCGGCGCGTCTTCCCCAGCACTTCGAGACCGAAGCGGGCGAGGACGCGGTTCTCGTCGCGGAGGGGGACCACGTCGGCCACGGTGCCGAGAGCGACGAGGGCGAGCGAGTCCAGGAGGAACTCCCGGTGGACCTTCGCCACGCGCGGTCCGCCGGCGAGCGCGACCGCCGTCGCCCACGCCACCTTCCAGGCCACGCCGGTGCCGCAGGGCATGGCGCGGTCGCCGCCTTCGAGGTGGGGGTTCACGACAGCGACGGCGACGGGCAGGGTGGAGTTCGGGGTGTGGTGGTCGACGACGACGACGTCGAGGCCGAGCTCCTTCGCCAGGGCGATCTCCTCGTGGGCGGTCGTCCCGTGGTCGACCGTCACGAGGAGGTCGGTTCCGCGGTCCACGAGTTCCCGCACGGCCTTCGGGTTCAGCCCGTACCCTTCGGAGAGGCGGTTCGGCAGGCGGGGGGAAGCCTCGGCGCCGGCGAGGGACAGGAACCCCGTGAGCAGCGCCGTCCCCGAGATCCCGTCGACGTCGTAGTCGCCGAAGACGACGACCTTCTCGCCGCCTCTTGCTGCCGCGAGGAGGCGGTCGACGGCGTCGCCCATGCCGGGCATCTCACTCGGGTCGGCCAGCGAGTCCATCGAGGGCGCGAGGAACGCGCGGGCCGCGTCGGCGTCGCTCAGGCCGCGATTCAGGAGGACCTGGCCCAGGATGGGGGATACGCCGAGGTCGGCGGCGAGGGCCCGGGCCGCGTCCGGCTCCGGCCGCGGCACCTGCCAGGCGGTCTCTGTCGCCTGTTTCCACGAGGGGGCGGACATGGGCGAAGAGTTTAACACCGGGCCCCGCATCGGCATCTCTCCCTCGGCGAGTCCCGGAGAAGTTATCCTCGTGTCGGCAGGTACCGGGAGACGGCCGGGGCGGGCCTCCGCTCCGCCGGAATACGCATGCTCAACGCCGACGCATCCCTCGTCGACATCGCCCACGATCTGCGCCGGGATCGGCGCCGGGTGACCCGGTACGTCGGTGAACTGCTGGACCGGGCGGAGGCGATCGAGCCGGTGCTCCGGTGTCTGCTCCCGGAGGCCAGCCGGCGGGAGCGCCTTCTCTCCGAGGCCGGCGAGCTCACGCGCCGCTATCCCTCCGACTCGATCCGGCCGGCGCTCTACGGTGTTCCGGTGGGCGTCACGGACATGATCTTTGTCGAGGGGCTGCCCACGCGCTGCGGTTCGGCGCTCCCCCCGGAGGTGTTCGACGCTCCGGAATCCTCCCTGGTCACCGCTCTCCGCGCCCGCGGTGCCCTCGTCTTCGGCAAGACGACGGTGGACGAGTTCGCCTGGGCGGAACCCACGGCGACGCGGAACCCGGTGAACGTGGAGCACACTCCGGGCGGCGCGAGCGCGGGAGCCGCCGCCGGCGTGGCGGCGGGCCTGTTCCCGCTGGCGGTGGGGGTGCAGACGAACCGTTCCATCATCGGACCGGCGGCGTTCACCGGCGTGGCGGGCTACAAGCCGACGCACGGCCGCGTGCCGACCGACGGGATGGTCTACTGTGCGCCCTCCCTGGACGTCGTCGGCCTCTTCGCCCAGGACGCGGCCGGCCTGCTGCACGCGGCGTCCCTCGTCGTCCCGGACTGGACGCCCTCGCCGCCCTCCGATCTGCCGCGCCTGGCGGTGCCGGACGGCGCGTACCTCGATCCCGTCAGCGGAGAGCCGCGCCGTGTCTTCGACGCTCAGCTCGAGTCGCTCCGGTGGGCGGGCTACGAAATCGAGTACGAGCTCTTCCCCTCCCGGGAGGACCTGGCGGAACACTACCGCCTCGCCGGCGATCTCCTCCACGGGGAGATGGCGCGCGTGCACGGCGCCTGGTTCCGGGACTGGGCGAGCCTGTATCGGCCGGGCACGGTCCGTGCGATCGAGAAGGGGTGGGACGTGAAGGAGGAGGGCCTCGTCCGGGCGCGCGACGGGCGGGAGGCGCTTCGCGACGAGATCCAGGGGCTCATGGACCGCGCCGCGATCGACTTCATGATCTGCCCCTCGAGCAACGGCCCGGCGCCCCGGGGCGACCGGCCGACGGGCTACGGGGCGATGACGACGCTCTGGTCCTACGCCGGGATGCCGTGCGTGGGGCTGCCCGGGGCGACGACGGAGGCCGGTCTGCCGCTGGGCCTGCAGCTGGTGGGACGCCATGGCAAGGACGAGGCGTTGCTGGAATGCGCCCGGTTCATCCACCGGAAGCTCCTCGTCAGGTAGACTCTCCGCATGTCCGAAGTCGTCCCCCTCATGATCGGGACCGCGGGGCACGTCGACCACGGGAAGACGAGCCTGCTCGCACGCCTCTCCGGAGGCGCTCCCCACGCCGACCGTCTGCCCGAAGAACAGAAGCGCGGGCTCACCATCGACATCGGTTACGCCGAGCTCCGGTTCGGGGATCGGAAGGTCGGCGTCGTCGACGTCCCCGGCCACGAGAAGTTCGTCCACAACATGGTGGCCGCCGCGTCGGGCATCGACCTGATCCTCCTCGTGGTCGCCGCCGACGACGGCGTGATGCCCCAGACCCGGGAGCACCTGGAGATCGCCGACCTGCTCGGCGCGACCTGTGGCGTGGTGGCGCTGACGAAGATCGATCTCGTCGACGAGGACCTGCTGGAGCTCGCCTGTGAGGACGTGCGGGAACTCACCGCCGGGACCTTCCTCGAGGACGCGCCGATCGTTCGCGTCAGTTCGGAGACGGGCGAGGGCATCGACGCGCTCCGGGACGAGGTCGTCGCCGCGCTCGAATCCGCGGAGCCGAAGACGCCGGAGGGGATCTTCCGCGTGCCGGTGCAGCGTTCGTTCACGAAGCCCGGCCACGGCACGGTGATCACCGGCGTGCCGCTCTCCGGGACCGTCCGCGTCGGCGACACGCTGGAGATCGTGCCCGGCGGAGACCGCGTCCGCGTCCGGGCCCTGCAGGCCTATCACGAGGACGTGCAGGAGGCCCGCGCCGGCCACCGGACGGCGCTGAAACTCTCCGACGTCGCCTGGCGGGACGTGCGGCGCGGAGACGTAGTGGCCGAGCCGGGCTTCCTGACCGAGGCGAACCTCGTCTCGGCGCGGTTTACGCATCTCCCGCGGCGAAACCGGGCCCTGGTGTCGAACACGCCGATCCGGTTCCACACCGGCACCGCCGAGGTGCTGGGGCGCCTGTTCCTCCTGACCGATCGGAAACTCGCGCCGGGGGAGGAGGGCCTCGTCCAGCTGCGCCTCGATCGGGCGGTCGTCTTCGGGCCCGGGGACCGCTTCGTCCTGCGCTCGCCGTCACCCCAGGTCACCCTGGGCGGCGGTCGCGTGATCGGCGCGTCGGACGTGAAGATCTCCGCCGGTCGTTCGCGCCTCGTGAACCGCGTCCGGCGCCGCGAGCGGGCCCTCGCGGATCCGGAGTCCACCGTCCTCTTCCACCTCGCGGAGGCGGGCCTCGTCCCCACGTTCCGAAAGGACCTCGTGCGTCTCGTGATGAGGCGGATGGACGAGATCCGGCCGATCCTCGACAGGTTCGTGGCGGACGGCCGCGTCGTCGCGATCGGGGAGAAGCTCATCGACGGGGACGCGGTGAAAGCCGGGCGGAAGAAGCTCGTGGAGCAACTCGACCGGTTTCACCGGAAGGAGCCGCTCATGGCGGCGGCGGCCCGCACGCGGATCCGGGATTCGCTCGGAGTGGACGACGCCGTGCTGGACCTGCTCGTCTCGGGAGAGCCTTCGGTCGAGCCGGTGGACGGGGGACGGCTGCGCCGTGCGGGCTACGCGCCCGCGCTCTCGGTCGAGCAGTCGGCGAGGCTTGCGAAGCTCGAGGGGATCCTCTCGGAAGCGCCCTTCGCCACGCCCCGGGAGAACGAGCTTCCCGGGATGATCGGCGCGACGCCGGACGAGACGTCCCGCCTGCTGGAGATCCTGTTCGACGACGGGCGCGCCGTGCGCCTGGCGGCGGGTGTCGTCCTCTCCGGAGAGGCGCTCGCCCGTGCGAAGGAGACGATCTCGACCTTCATCCGGGAGAACGGCCCCCTGGGGCCCGCCGACCTGAAGGCGACGTTGGGAATGAGCCGGAAGTACTCCATACCGCTGCTCGAGTGGCTGGACTCCGCCCGCTTCACCATGCGGCAGGGAGACCGGCGGATTCTCGTGGGGGAAAACTGATGGACGTTGCATGCACCTGCTGCAGCGCGTGGTCGAGCGGGGTCGTTCGTGGCCCGGCCCGGTCGTGTCCGATGCCGCCTTCTCGTCTCGAAACTGCAGGTGGCTGCGTAGAGTGGAGACCCTGAACGGATGGAACCGAAAGACGAAATCATCCGGGAGATCCTCGCGGGCCGCCGGCCGGCGGACGCGGACCTCTCCGGCGTGACCCTCGACGGCAAGCGTCTTCCCAAGACCGAGAGGAAGGAGTGGGACCTGTCCGGCGTGAATCTGCGCGGCGTGGTGCTCACCCGGCTCGACCTCGAGAGCGCGTGTTTCCGCGGGGCGGACCTGGCCGGGGCCGCGTTCATGGGGGTCGGCCTCTCGAAGGCGGACTTCCGGGACGTCTCCGCCGCCGGTGCGATCTTCGAGGACGTCAACCTGGCCTACGCGAGCTTCCGCGGGTCGGACCTCCGCGGCGCGTCCTTCAGCTACGCCAACCTGGCGGACATCGACTTCAAGGGTGCGGACCTGCGGGGCGCCTCCGTCAACGGAGTGCGCTTCAGTCTCAACGGCGGGACGCATTGCCTGGGATTGAAGGAAGCCCTCAACCACCGCTACCGGGAGGTGAGCTACCCGTTCGCCGCCGGCGTCTCCGGCGACGCGTTCTGGCTCTCATACTTCACGGAGCACGGGCGGCTGGCCTGGGGCGGCTTTCCGCGGGAGACGTTCCGTCGCGGCCTCGTGGCCTGCGGGTACGAGACGGAGCTCGTGAACGAGTTCGACGTGGAGCACGCCTGGCGACGGCTGGTCGAGGAACTCCGCGAGGGGCGCGGCGTCATCACGCCTCTCCACGTCGGTGGCCGGTGCATCACCGGCTCGGGCTTCGGCGGTTCGGAGTGGGTCTACGTGTCGGACTACCGCGCCAACGAGGACGCCGTTCGCGTCCGGTGCCTGCTCGGCAACGACCTGGAGTTCACCTGGGACGAGTTCGTGCGGGCCTGGTGCATCCACCACCCCATGGCGGAGTACCGGGACGAGATCGTCTACACGATGTGCGTCGTGGGGGACCGCGTCCAGGAGGTGGAACCCTGGGAGGCCGTCCTCGCGGGGCTTCGCTCCGGCGTCGAGATCCTCGGGCTCGGCGAGTTCGCGCGGGAGAACGCGGTGTGCGGCATCCCCGCCTACGACATGCTTCTCCGGGATCTCGAGCAGGCGGATCCGGAGGTGGGCGACGAGTGCTGCCCATGGCTCGGCCTGGGCCTGATGCACCACCACGGCTCCCGGTGGGCCATCCGCGACTTCCTCCTGGAGGCCCGGAGCATTCTTCCCGTCGGCGCTCCTGAGATCGACCGGGCGCTCGCCACGTACGAGAGCGTCCTGGCCGACCTCCGCAGCGTGATCGAGCTCCTTCCCGGATCCATGGCCGACGACGACGAGGCCTCGGAGCAGGACCGGGACAAGTTCCTCTCGAACCGCCACCTGGCGGCGAAGCACCTGCGTTCGGCGAGGACGGCGGAAGAAGATGCGCGGGAGGCGCTGAAGGGCGTGCTGGAGGCGGCGAAGTAGCTACTTCGCCGGCTTCTCCTCGTCGGGCTGCGGAGGCGCCGTCTCGCGGTTCTTCTTCTCGTCCAGGACCTTGAACTTCTCGAGCCACTCGGCGGCCTTCTCCGCCTGGCCGTTCAGGCGGTACGACTCCGAGAGAGACTTCAGCGGGATGTAGGCCTCCGGGTCCAGTTCGTAACATCGGAGGAAGTCCGCGATCGCTTTCTCGTATTCCTTGAATCGGCGGTAGTGCTCGCCGCGCTCGTAGTGGGCCTCCCAGTCGTTCGGGAACTTCTCGAAGAACTTCTCGAAGTGGCGCTCCGCCTTCTCGCGGTCGTGGCGCTTGGACCAGATGTGGGCGAGGCGGAGGTGCGGCTCCACGAACCCGTCCTTCGCGCCGAGTTTCAGCGCCTTGCCGTACCACTCGACGGCCTTCTCCCACTCGCCCATTTCGCCGTACATCAGGCCGAGGTTGTGGCAGTGGTGGGGGTTTTCGGGGTCGACCTTCCGGAGCGCCTCCACCTCCATGATGGCGGCCGGGTAGTTCCCCGCCTTCTGGTGCATGGCCGCGAGGTTCGACCAGGCCGTCAGCCAGTGGACGCGGAAGAACTCCCGCCGGTCCGGGAGAAGGCGAGTGTCCTGGGCGAGCTCCCTCAGCCGGTCCCGGGCGTCCAGGAAGACGAGGATGGCCACGTTCGCGACGCCGAGTTCGTCCTCGGCCTCTTTCGCCATCTCGACCCCGCGGTGATAGAGGGCGAGGGCGAGGTTCTCCCGCGCGACGGGCATGCGGAAGCGACCGGCGATCGCGGCCCGGAAGCCGATCTCCGCGTCTTCCCAGTTCTTCGCGTCGAACTCCAGCAGGCCGGCGAAAAAGGAGCACTCCGGGTAGGGGTACTTGAGGCGGAACGCGGCCAGGATGTGTTTTCGTGCGCGCTTCAGGCGCTCCTCGTCCTTCCGGTCGGCCCGCCAGAGGTTGTACTCGCACTGCGCCATAAGGAAGGGGATGCGCGCGTCTGACTTCTCCTTGGCCCTCAGGCGCGTGAGGCTGCCGAGCGCCTGGTCGGAACGGCCGGCCGCGATCAGGTCCTCTGCGGCCCGCAGGGCGTAGTCGACGGCGGTGGGCTCTTGGTCCCGGGCCGAGAGGGGGGACACGGCCGCGAGAACGATACAGAGCGGAAGAAGGAGCCTGGCTGCCATGGGGATCGATTCTACCCGGCGCGGGACGGGACGGGAATCAGAACGGGCGGCCGGAAAGCCGGCCGCCCGTCTGCGTGCCTCATTTGAGGCGCTTGTCTCGGTCGATCAGAACTTGAACCGGACCCTGAGGAAGTCGAGGTACGGCAGCGGGTGATCCGGGGTCTGCTCGTCATCGAGCTGGAATGTGATCCGGGTCCGGAGGTACTGGTGCCCGTTCCCGTTCAGGTCCTCGATGTCGTAGATGTTGGTCCACTCGCTGAGCTGGGCCGGGTTCAGCGTGTCGTCGTACTCGCCGTCCCCGTCCGAGTCCGTGATGTCCATGGCGTTGAGGTTCGGGTTCCCGAGGTTGTTCTGGTCCTCGATCGCCATCTGAACCTCGATGGTCATGGAGTCGTTGTAGAGGGTCGCGACGATGTCCTCGACCTTCGGCGCCACCATGATCGGGTCGAACACACCCAGGTTCTCCCAGGTCGTCTGGCCGACGGACGGCGCGCCGCCGCCCTTCGGGGCGTAGACGCCCTTCGAGTACTCGGGGTAGGTCATGGTCGCCCCGGAGTCGCCGGTGATCAGCGGCTTGCCCGGCGCGTTCTCGTCCTCACGGGCTTCCAGGCGGATGTAGCCGGTTCCGCCGTCGCCGCCTTCGCCGCCCTTGTAGTAGGTGTAGGTCCAGGTGTACAGGCCACCGGTTCCGCCCGCGACGCTGAGGGTGGCACCCGAACCGAAGGTCATGGTTCCGGTCGCCCGGATCAGGATGCTACCACCGCCGCCGCCGCCGGCGGCCCCGCCGTAGTAGCTGGTCCGGGGCGCCTGGTCACCGCCGGGGCCACCATCCGCCAGGATGCGGCCCGTGGAACCGATCGTCACCGAACTCGCGCCCTGGAGAGTGATCGCTCCCCCGCCGCCGCCACCACCGGCGCCGCCATTCCGCCAGGAGTAGTAGCCGTAGAAGCCCAGACCACCGGATCCGCCGCCGGCACCGCCGACGTTGGGCTGACGCTCTTCGTTCGGCGGGTAGCCGCGCTCGGTGGCCGACTTGCCTCCCTTGCCGCCCGCGCCGGCCCAGCTCGAGTAGTTGTACCCGCCCCGGGTTCCGTCCTTACCCGGAGTCCGGGAGCCACCGCCGCCGCCGCCGCCGGCGTAGCAGTAGCGGCTGTATGCGGAACTCCCGCCTCCCTTGCCGCCACCGCCGCCGTATTCTACGTCCGGGCCGTCTTGCGTGGGGACGCTGGAGCCGATCACCGTACCGCTGTAGCTGTCCGCGCCCGAGGTCCCGCCGGGACCGCTTTCGCCGCCCTTCGCGACCACGAGCTTCGTGTTCGTACCGGACTTCTCGCCGTTCTCACCGTCGCCGCCCGAGATCGTCAGCGTTCCATTGATCTGGATGGGCTTCAGGGACAGCAGCTTGGCCGGGTAGTTGTCATCGGAGGCTTCGAACCGAACGACCACGTTGTTGGGGATGTTGATGGAGCGGAAGTTGTAGACGTCGTAGGACTGGCCGTCCTCCGTCAGGATCTCGTGGCCCCGCGGGAAGTCGGACGGGTCGAACTGCTGGTTGGACGTCGGGGCCAGGTCACCGGCCGTTCCGTTTCCACCGGCCACGGTGAACAGGGCCGCGAGAGCGTTCTCGACCGCTTCGTTCCAGGACGCCGTGGTGTTCTCCAGGTCGGCGAGCGTCTGTTTCTCGATCTCGGTGTAGTTCCACGTGATCTCGCTGTACCGCGGCGGCTCGTCGCGGATCGAGAACGTCGAGTCGAAGGACGGCTCGATGTCGTTCCCGACGAGGTCCGCCACGCGGCGGTCGACGTGCAACTCGTAGGTCGCGTCGTCCGCGAGGGGGAAGGTCGGGACGAAGACCACGACGACCGAGTCGTGCGACTGGGTCAGCGTCGGGGTGCCGGAGATCGGCCGGCTCACCGGGACGCCCATGCGCTCGACCATGGTCAGCGTGATGTTCGACGTGTTGACCGTCGCCGGGTGAAGGGGGCGGCGGTTGAACGTGATCGTGATCTCGGAGTCCGCCGGGACTTCCTGGGCGCCATCCGGCGGGTTCACGAACAGGACGGTCGGCGGGAGCGGGTCGATGAAGTTGTCCCGGAAGAGGTTCGGGTCACCCGCCGCCGCCGTGCGGAACGAGTGGACGAACTTCTTCTTCAGCCGGTCGTTCCCCGAGCTTCGCACCGTGGCGACCTTCGGCTGACCCGGCAGGGTGATCCGGTAGTCGCTCGCCGGCTGAAGGCCGCCGTCCGACAGGTCGGGCAGCACCGGCAGCCGGGGGAAGAACTTCACGAAGCGGCCTTCGACTTCGAAGTCGCCCGCGACCTGCTTGCCCCAGTTCGGCCCGAGACGGATCTGGATCGTGTCCGGACGTACCGTGTCCGGGTTCAGATCGTCCGAGAACTCGAACTCGATGATCTCGTTCAGCGGGACGCCGTCGAAATCTCCGACGCTCACGTCGAGGAGGACGAGGGTCCCCCCCGTTCCGGCCTGTCCGCCCGACGAACTGCCGCTTCCACAGCCTGCCACCATGACAGGCAGGACGGCGATCGCCAGGATGAACATCCAGCGAGGAATTCGGTCCATCACAACCCTCCGCGTATCAGCCAGCCATCACACCGCGCGCTTACATACCACCCGCGGGCCGCTTCCGAAAAAGCGACTCGAAACTACGGCCAGCCCCATAGTACGCAAGGCCCATGCCACCGGGAAACCCTTTGGCAAACCCGGATCGCCGAGCCTGCAACACCCTCATACACCGTGATTTGAGGAATCTAGCAGGTGTCCCGGGGGAGGGCAAGGCAAAGAAGGTGAGCGAATGCGAACGCGCGACGGGTGCGAATCCGCTCGCCGCGGGGTTGCGCGGAACCGCTCCCCGTGATTTCCGGGCGACGCGCCCTGACCTGCCCCACATAATGTCCGTCCGCATGAGCAACAAAGTTCTCATCACGCTCCTGGTCTCGACCGTCGTCCTCGTCTACCTGCCCGTCTTCGTGGCGAGCGGGCTGGAGTTCGTCTTCGACGACATCCGGTTCGTCGAGGACAACGATGCGGTCCACGATCTCGGCCGGACGATCGCCTACTTCACGGACCTCTCCACGGTCGACCCCCACGGCTGGGGAGGGATCTACCGGCCGCTCCGGACGCTCGACTTCGCCATCGACTGGGCGATCGCGACGCCCTTCGAGTCGGTGGGGAAGATCCGCTGGCTCCACTTCCGCAGCCTGCTCTATCACGTCGCGGCGGTCCTGCTCGCCTTCGCGCTGTTCCGGCGCTGGGGGGCGACGGAGGGCGCGGCGACCCTGGGAGCGCTGGTTTTCGCGCTCCACCCGGTGAACGTGGAGTCCGTGGCGTGGATCACGAGCCGGGCGGACGTGATGTTCCTCGCCCTGTTCCTCTGGGCGCTGCTGCTCCACGGGAAGTCGGAGGGGGCCGACCGGAACTTCTTCCTGGCGGCCTTCGTGCTGGCCCTGGCCCTGCTCTCGAAGGAATCGGCCATCGTCTTCGTGGGTTGCGCGGTGCTCACGGACTTCTTCTTCCGCGACGGGCGCCGGCTGTCGTCGACCCTGCGGCGCTGGCCGAAGTATCTGGTCTACGCGGCGCTGGGAGCCGGGTACTACATCCTCTGGGCGACGCTTCACAATGCCGCCGACGAACCGCTGTGGCACCTGCCGGTCCGGTGGGGCGGATCGCTGTGGGGCACGATTCTCATGATGTCCCGGGGCTTCGTCTACTACCTCCGCCTCGTCTTCTTCCCGGTGGACATGGCCCAGGACTGGTACCTGGCCGAGGTCCCGTCGCTGGACGCGGCGACCGCCGCCTGCCTCCTCGGCGTGGTGTCCCTCGTGGCCTGGGCTCTCGTCCGGGCGTTCCGGGGCGGCGGCGTCGCCTCCTTCGCGACGCTCTGGTTCCTGATCGCGATCTTCCCGGTTTCGAACCTCTGGGCCCCGATCGGCATCCCCACGGCCGAGCGGTTCCTGTACCTCCCGCTGGTCGGCGTCTCCCTCGCCCTGGGAGTGCTGCTCGCCCGGGTCTGGGCCGTCTCCGGGGCGGGCGGCCGGGCGGCACGGGCTGGCATCGTCCTCGTGCTGCTCTGCATGGCCGCCGTCTCGGTCGAGCGCAGCTTCATCTGGACGACGAGCAAGCGGCTCTGGCTCTCCTCCGTCACCCGGTTCGAGAGCCCGCGCAGCCACGACTGGCGCGCGAAGCGGGATCGGATCCTGGGCGAGAACCTCCAGCGCGAGCGCCGCCGCCTCGTGGACGAGGACCGGATGGAGGAGGCGAAGACGGCGGGGGAGCGGGCGGAGGCCCACTTCGAGAAAGCCCTGGCCGGCTACGATCGCGAAATCGAGATCTGGTACGACGTCCTTCCGGATCCGACGGGACCGGTGGCGCAGACGCGCGCCCTCCGCTCCCTCTGCCTCTCCGGCATGCAGCGGTACCAGGAGGCGCTCGAGGAGGCCGACCGGGTCCTGCGCGACTGGGCGGACCACTTCCAGGGCTACGCGTCGAAGGCCGTGGCGCTCTACGGCCTGGGTCGGTTTCGCGAGGCCGCCGTCTGTATCGAGGCCTCCCTCGAGCAGCGCGACCACGTGAGCAACCGTGAGAACGCCGCCGCCATCTACGAGAAGCTCGGGATGCTCTACGAGCAGGAGGGCAACCGGGCCCAGGCGTACCTCGCGCTGCGGAAGGCCTGGGATCACCTTCCGGACGCGAAACGGAATCCCGCCGTCAGCCAGGCCCTCGAGCAGATGGAGGAGGAGTACTCCGGTCGGGCCGGCCCGCTGGGGGAGGCCGTCGACGACAACCCGCGCGACTGGAACAGCTGGCTGGAGCTCGCCACCCTCTACGCCGCCTACGGGTACTACGACAAGTCGGCGCAGATCTTCCACGAACTCCTGAAGAGCGAGCGACCGCAGGACGGCGACGTGTTCATCCTCCTCCCGTACGCGCTCTACCAATGGCAGTGGCGGGACACGGAAGAGGGATACCGGGAAGCGATCCGGATCTACGACATCATCCTCGGGCAGCAGCCGGAGCACGAGGCGGCCCGGCGGGAGAGGCAGCGGTGCGAGGAGCGGCTGAGGAGGCTTCGGAACCAGTGAGCGCGCGCATCTCCCTTCTTCTGTTCGCCGTCGCACTCGCGCTCGGCGCCTGCGGCTCCGGCGACGCGCCGGACACACTCTACGGGAAGTGGAACGCCGGCCTCCTCGACACGGAGCGCGCGTTCGCGTTGCTGCGCGGCGGCAACGAGGAGGCCGCCCACGAGGCGTTCGCGTCCGCCCGGGCGCGGGCCCTCACCGTGATTCGCGGCCTGGAGAGCGGAGCCTTCGCCGCTGAGCCGGACGCTCACCGCCTGCCGGACCGGATGGGCGCGATGATCCGGCTCGCGGAGCTCTCCATGTGGTTGGGGATGAACGACCCGGTGGAGTTCCGGCGGGGCGCGAGGCTCGCCTCCCGGGCCGTGGACGAGGCCTCCACGCGGCCGGAGGCCTGGGGAGTCCTGGGGGCGATCTTCCTGCACGCGGGCCTCTGGGACCGTGCGGCCGACTGCTTCGAACGCCACCTCGAGCTCGCGAACCCGGAGAAGCGGACACGCGTCTACGACGATCTCATCCTCTGCCGCCTGCGACTCTCGGAGCGGGAACTCGCCTCCGGGGGGCTCCGGAGCCCCGGCATCGCACGGCGCCACCTGACGCGCGCTCACGAGCTCGCCACCGGGGGAGAACCGCGGCCGGACCTCTCGACCGCGCTGGAGCGCCTGAACCTCCAGTACGCCGGGGAAGCCAACCCGGCCGTGGAGCGGGGCGACGACCTGGAGCTGGCGCGGATCCACTCCCGGTACGGTCACCTCGACCTCTGCAAGCAGAAGCTGGACGAGGTCGTCAGCAAGCGGGGGGTCGTCGGCGAAGTGCGGTGGGTGGTCGCCCGCTACTGGTACGAGCCCGGCGGCACGCGGGAGATGCTCGAGAAGGCGGACCAGGTGTACACGGACCTCCTGAAGGACGGGACCGGTGACAGCGGGGGGCGCGAGCGGGCCCTGGCGGGTCGGATTCGCGTCCGCCGTCGCCTGGGCCGGACCGCGGCCGTCCTCGAACTGCACGCGGACGCGAAGGACCCGGGCCCGGAGGTGCGGGAGGAACTCGCCCGCGCCTGGCTCGACCGCGCCGCGCGCCGGGACGCGAAGGACTTCGACGGTTGGCGGGCGGACCTGCTCCGGATCGAGGGACTCCTCGCCGGGGACCTGCCGGACGCCCTCCGCGCGGATCTCTTCGTGGAGACCGGCTTCCAGAGCGTCCGCTTCGGCGACCGCGACCACCTCGAGCGTCTCGTCGCGCAGTTCCGCCGCACCTGGCCGGAGGACCGGCGCGTCCTTCTGCTCGAGGCGGGGGTGGACGGACTTCGGCAGGAGCCGCTCCTGCCCGATGAATTGGGAGAAGGCGGCAACGAGCCCGGGGAGACGCGGTGACGGATCCTAAACCATTCGAATTCGTGGACGACGAGGCGGGCCTGCGGCGCGTCTCGAAGGAGCTGGCCCGGGCGGACCGGATCGCCGTGGACACCGAGTCCGACTCGATGCACAGCTACTTCGAGAAGGTCTGCCTTCTCCAGATCGCGACGCTCGACCGCGCCTTTCTCATCGACCCCCTGGCCCTGAACGGGAAGGTCGTGGACCTGGGCGACGCCTTCGCGGATCCCTCGAAGACGAAGATCCTGCACGGCGCGGACTACGACGTCGTCTGCCTGAAGCGGGACTTCGACTTCGAGATCCGCAACGTCTTCGACACGATGATCGCCGCGCAGTGCCTGGACCATCCGAAGATCGGCCTCGCCGACCTGGTGAGCGAGTACTTCGGCGCGACCCTCGACAAGCGTCACGCCCGGACGAACTGGGCCCGGCGACCGCTCACGGACTCGGAGCTCGACTACTCCTACCTCGACGTGAAGTACCTCATCGAGCTCCGTGAGATCCTCACGGGGGAGCTCCGGGACGGCGACGTGTACGAGGAGGCGGAGATGGAATTCCGTCGCCTGGAGGAGCGGGAGGCGGCTTCGAGGGAGTTCGACCCGGACGGCTACCGCCGCATCCGCGGATCGAAGGACCTCTCCGACGTGCAGCGCTCGGTGCTTCGGGAGCTCCACCTGATGCGGGACCGGCAGGCGCGGAACATCGACCGTCCGCCATTCAAGGTCCTGGCGAACGACACGCTGCTCCGGATCTCCCGCGGCCGGCCCCGGACGCGAAACGAGCTCCGCGGGATCAAGGGGGTGACGTCCTACCTGCTCCGGCGGTACGGCGACCAGCTGATGAAGGCCGTGGCGCACGGTGTCGAGCGGGGCCGGCCGCCGGACCCGAAGCCGCGGAAGAAGCGGCGGGGGAGCCGCCGGCTGTCGCCGCGACAGCAGCGCCAGCTCGAGGCGCTCCGCGACTGGAGGAAGGGCCGGGCGGCGGAGCGGGGCGTTCCCACGCTCGTCGTCCTGCCGAACCACGCGATCCTGGAGGTCGTGACGGGGTCGCCCCGAACCGTCGAGGACCTCGGTGCACTGGGCACGGTGGGCGAGAAGCGCGCCCGCCTGCACGGCGAGGAGATCCTCGAGGTTCTCCGCGAGTACGCCTGACCGCGGGGCGTGCTACGATCTCGCCCATGCCCCGTCGCGCGCGGAAGTTCCTCCTCCTGGCCGTCGGCGTCGTCGTCGTCGGGCTGCTCCTCCTGATGTCCGGCCTCTTCCAGGGTCTGCTCGGCGGGGGCGGCGATTCCGGGCCCTCGCAGAACCCCGATGCGACGGAGGGTGGTCTCTCGGGGCAGGTCCTGTCCGCGTCGGGCCGTCCGGCGCCCCCGGGCGTCCGCGTCACGATCCGCGGCGAGCGGGGGAGCTTCACCCGGGAGACGGACGAGCGCGGCTGGTTCCGCTTCGACTCCGTTCCCCGGGGGGCGAGCCTGGTGGAGGCGAAGCTCGGCCCGCTGCTCTCCCGGGTTCCGATGGGGAGCGACCCGATGGAGATCCGCCTGCCCGGTCGCTGCCGCATCGCGGGGCGGGTCGTGGACGGGACGACGACGGAGCCGGTCCGCCTCGCGGTGGTCCGCTGCGGGCAGCTGGTGGCGCAGGTCGGGGAGCGGGGCGGGTTCTCTCTCGAGGACGTTCCGGTGCCGGACGCCCGGCCGCCGCTGATCGACGTATCGGCCCCGACGCACCGCAGACTCGGCTACCGGCCGCCGCTCACCGGCGACTGGGAAGATCTCTACCTCCGCATGGATGCCCGCTAGGTCGGGCTAGAACCCGGCGGGGACGCCGTCGGGGACCATCGTCTCGGGGACGCCCGGGACGTTCCTGTCGAGGAACTCCCCCCAGCCGTCCCGCGTCGCCCGCGACAGCTTCTCCTGGACCTTCGCGGCGCACTCGCCGCACATCGTGGCGGGAGGGCGCGCCAGGAAGAGGCCGGCGCAGACGCCGCTGATCTCGTACTCGCCGTCGGGCCCGAAATCCTTCCGGCAGAAGTGGCAGCAGTCGAAGGCGTCGGACGGCCGATAGTGTTCCATGTGGAAGAGTCGGAGGGCCTCCATGCTCTCCTTCGAGAGGAACGACATCGCTTCCATCATGCACGAGAGGCACAGCGCGATCTCGAAGACGACTTCGCCGTGCTTCCAGGTCTTCTGGACCTGGTAGGCGTCGGTCTCCGTGGCCAGGTCGCATGCGCACGCGTCGCAGGTGACGAACCGGCCCTCGTGGAAGGCTGAGAAAAGCGCCTCCGGAATCGGGGGGGGAGTATGATCGTCCATGACCCCGTGATCGTAGGCCCGTCCGGACGAAAGTTGCGAGGATTCCGCGCATGACGCCCGCCCGCCCGACTGTTCTCTCCGCCGTGATCCTGCTCTTCCTCTTCACCCCCGACCTGTTCGCGGACGTGCTCGTGTTCAAGAATGGCGGCCGGCAGGAGGGGACGATCGTCGAGGAGACGGAGGAGCACATCGTCCTGGATGTGCCCGGAGTCGGGAAGATGACGTACGCCCGGAAGGGAGTGCGGGAGATCCTCCGCGCCGAGCCCGGGCCCACGCCCGCGAAGAAGGGGGAGCGTGGCGAGATCAAACGCATCGAGGACGCCTTCATCTGGTCCGGCGATCGCCGCCAGGGCACGCGGTCCCTGCGTGTGCGGCGCATGGAGGACGGGAGTCTCCGGCTGGAGGAGCGCATCATCTACTTCGATGCGAAGGGCGTTGAGGAGGCGCGCGTCTTCCTCGACGAGCACGTGGACGCCGCCCTCGAGCCGAAGAGCCTCGTCTACCGGGAGCTGACGAAGGACGGCTCTCCGCTCCGATCGATCCGGGCGACGGTCCGGGGTGGTTCCATCCACCTGTCGATCTCCCTGCCCGGCGAGCGGGTCGAGAGCAAGCACAGCCTGCCGGAGGGCGTCCGGTTCCCGCTGTCGGCCCGGGAGCAGATCTTCCGCGAGCACAAGCGGATCAAGGGCGACTACGAGATCGCGGTGTACGACCCGCGGAAGGAGAACTTCTACCGGAACACCTTCACCGTCCTGCCGACGCGGCAGGAGAACTGGGAGGGGAAGGCCCTGGACGTCGTGGTCATCCGTCGCCGCCGGGCCGGTCACGCGCCGGAGGAGATCTGGCTGAACTCCACGGGGAAGGTGCTGATGGAGCAGTTGAACGGCCCTGGAGTCGTGGCGATCCGCACGACGGCGGAGCGATTGCGCGCGTTCCACGAGGGCCGGAAGGTGGATGCGTCTCCGGAGGAGGCCCGGGCCACGCCGCTCTTCGTGCATCCGGAGGCGGGTTTCCGGATCACGAAGCCCGGCATGTCGTGGGAGGTCCGGAAGGTCCGCGGGGTCGGCGGGGTCACCGACGACCCGGTGCTGGAATTGCACTACCAGCCCTGCTTCGCGTATGTGGACGTCCGCGTGGAGGAGGGTGTGCCGGAGGGGGGGCTGCTCTCCTCGCTGGCGGTGCACATGGAGAAGAAGTTCCGGAAGGCGTCGAAGGACTTCGTGAAGGTCTCGGATGGTTTCCGGAAGGTGGCGGGGAAGGACGCCTGCGGGATGGTGGCGACGTCGACGCTGAAGGAGGAGGCGTTGAAGTCGGAGGTGGTGGGCTTCGTGCACGCCGACCGCACCTGGTACGTGGTCCTGGCCGCCCCGGTGAAGTACTTCCCGGCCGCACAGAAGGAGTTCGCCCGGATCCTGGCGAGCCTGCAGTTCATCGAGGACAAGAAGCCGGAGAAGCCGGCCGAGGACACGCCCGCCCCGAAAGAGGACACCCCCGCCGACCCCGCGGACCCCGCGGAGGACTGAGTTCCGCGTCTGCCTCATACGGAGTCAGGGCAAATCCAGCGTAGACACGCCAGAATTGCCGCCCCCGGCGACCGCCG
>JBDLIY010000007.1:0-22114 GCA_039714635.1 Planctomycetota bacterium | reverse complement strand
GGGCGTTGTCATTTCCAGCTTCTTCTTCGTCCGCACGCCCGATCCCACCCCCGACGCCGCCGTCGGCAAGGCCGTGATCTCCGTCTCGCGCCTCGGCAAGCGGATCGTGATCGGCTTCGAGTCTGACCTCTTCTTCGTCATCCACCTCATGATCACCGGGCGGTTCCGGTGGCGGAAGCGCGGGACGAAGCCGCCGGGGAAGCGCGGCCTCGCGGCGTTCACCTTCCCCACGGGCACACTCCTCGTCACCGAGGAAGGCACGAAGAAACGGGCCTCCCTCCACGTCGTCCGGGGCAAAGACGCGCTGGCGGCCTTCGACCGCGGCGGACTGGAGCCCCTTGACGCCGACCTCGCGGCGTTCCGCACCGCGCTGACCCGCGAGAACCACACCCTCAAACGCTCCCTGACCGACCCGCGGATCTTCTCCGGCATCGGGAACGCCTTTTCCGACGAGATCCTCCACGCGGCCCGGCTGTCGCCCTTCAAGCACACCGCGAAGCTGGACGACGACGAGACAGCCCGGCTGTTCAGCGCGGTGCGTGAGGTCCTCACGGACTGGACCGAGCGCTTGCGCGAGGAGACCGGCGATGCCTTCCCCGAGAAGGTTACCGCGTTCCGCGAGGGCTTCGCCGTCCACGGCCGCTACCGCGAGCCCTGCCCGGTGTGCGACGCCCCGGTCCAGCGGGTGGTCTACGCCGAGAACGAGATGAACTACTGCGCTCGCTGCCAGACGGGAGGGAAGGTGCTGGCCGACCGGTCGCTCTCGCGGCTCTTGAAGGACGACTGGCCGAAGACGATCGACGAGCTGGAGGGGTAGGACTCCACCCGGCTTCGCGGAACCGCTCCTGCTTCTCCGCAGGGGGGTGGCCGGTGGCCCGTGGGAAAACGGTTTCCCGCGTGGGAAAACGATTTCGGCGGTTTCCGGCACCCACCTGGCGAGTTCTTCGGGCGCGGTGCCGTCTGATCTGCTCGAGCGGATCCTCTCGGGGATCGAGTTGGTGCTGGGTCGGGGATAAGCCCGCTACAGTTCCTCGAGGCGCTCCAGGTCCGCCAGGTCCTGGAGGCGCCCGGAGGCCCGCTTGTTCTGGATCAGGTGTCGGCGGGAGAGCAGGGGAACGATGAGTCCGTCGACATCGGCCTCGACGCGGTCGGGCCAGGCATCGTCGAAGTCGACACCATCGATCTCGTTGATGATGTCGATCCGGACCGGCTCGACCCCGATCTGGAAGATCAGGCCGACGACCGTGAGATCGGCCACGGTCAACTCCCCGAGCGGAGCCCCGAACGAGGCGAGGGCTTCGTGCACGCGCGCGGCGTTGCCCCGAGTCCGGCGGATCCACAGGTCGAGGTCCTTCGTCGCCCGGACATGGCCGTGAGCGGCCAACGCGTGGGCGCCGACGACGAGAAACTCAACTCCGCGGGCGGTGAACTCGGACAACAGATCTCTGAAGTCGGGATGCATCGGCGACGTCCTGGCGGAAGGCGGAGCAGATCCGGGTCAGGAGCCAGACGGCTTCGATCCTCTCCGCCACGGGGCGATCGAGCCAGCTCCGGTCCGCCGGTTCGGCCTGACCGGGACGAAGAATGCGTGTCCGGAGTGCTCTGACAGGGGACATTTCATCATTATAAGACATTCTGATTAAAAGCGTTATGGATATCGTGCTCCTCGCGAGCGGAGGACCGGATGGAGGCAGACTGTGGGCCGGCCCTGGCCGGAAACGGCCCCCTCACCCGGGGCCGTCGGGTCTCCTCTCCGGCGAAGTGCGAGAGCTGAAGTCCTCGTGTCCCCCGGGCATGGTTCAATGTCCCCATGAGCGCCGAAGTCTATGTCGGTCCCGCCGGTTGGGCCTATGACGACTGGAAGGGTGTGGTCTATCCGCCCGTTGGAGGGAGGGGCCGTGGACGGAAGTTCGATCCGCTGGCGTACCTGGCCCGATTCTTCGACGTCATCGAGATCAACTCCACGTTCTACCGCCCCCCGGCCCGCGCGGCCGTGCGGTCCTGGGCCGAGCGCGTCTCGGACCGGCCGCGCTTCCGGTTCACCGTGAAGGTCTGGAGCGGATTCACCCACGGGGAGCTGTCGGGAAAGGACGGAGCCGGCGAGGACGAGGCGCGGCTCTTCGTCGAGTCCCTCAGGCCGCTGGCCGCCGAGGGCCGGCTCGGGGCGCTGCTCCTCCAGTTTCCGTTCTGGTTCCGGGAGAACCGGGCGAACCGCGACCGGCTCTCCCGCCTCGCCGAGTGGCTGGGCGGCGTCGCGCCGATGAACGTCGAGATCCGCCACACGTCGTGGCTCAAGCCGGAGCCGATGACCTTCCTCCACGAGACCGGGCTCGGCTTCGTGAACATAGATCTGCCCCGGAGCCATGACAGGGGAAAAACCTCCCCGCCCCCCACCGACTTCGCCACGAACGAGGTCGGCTACGTCCGCCTCCACGGCCGGAACGCGGCGGCGTGGTTCGCAAAGGGCGCGGGGCGCGACCAGAAGTACGACTACCGGTACTCCGCGGACGAGATCGAGCCCTGGGTCCGGCGCGTGGAGACGATTCGGGGCAAGACGAACGTCACCTACGTGATCGCGAACAACCATTTCCGCGGCCAGGCGCCCGCCAACGCGCTGGAGATCATGGCCCGGATCGCCGACCTCCCGGCGGTCCGGATCCCGGCACCGCTGGCCGAGACCTACCCGGACCTCACGGCGCTCGGGGAGGTCGAGGAACCGAACGACGGAACGCTCTTCTGACCGACGGCGCGCCGGCCGGCTTAGAATGCGGGACCATGCTCCGAACGCCAATCACGCTCCTGATCCTCCTGCTCACGGCCGCCTGCGGCCCCGGGGCCGATCCCCGGCCACTCCTCCAGCGCGCCGCGGACACGATCGACGCCGGCGGAATGCTCACCGGCTCTCTCTACCTGCGCCAGGAAGGCGAATTCCAGCCGTCGGGGAACGCGGCGGCGAAGGTCCCCTACGTCTCGGAGACGCTGCTCATCCTCCCGGACCGCATGGTGACGCGGACCTCCGTGGCGGGCGTGGTGACGATCAAGGGCGTCGAGGGCGGGAAGGCGTGGGTCCGGTCCGGGGCGGCGGTGAGGGACTTCACCGGCGACGCCGCGGCCGAGGAACGCGCGGACCGCGACGACCTGCTCGCCCTTCTCGTCCGGCCGCTCCTCGGCCCCGCGTTCGAACTCTCCCGCTCGGAGGACTCGGTGAAGGCGGCCCGGCCGGGCGAACGGCCGCGGACGATCGAGTTCGACCCGGGGACGGGCTTCCCGCGCCGCCTGGTCCGCACGTCGCGGAACGCCCGCGGCGGCACCGGCGAGATGGTCCGGTCGTTTTCCGGCTGGACCGGGTTCGGCGCGATCCGCTTCCCGACGGCCATCGGGACGGACCTGGGCGGCGGCCGCCTGCGGCTGACCACGAAGACGGTCGAGCTCGACCCGGCGGACACGCGCGGCCTCTCGACGCGGCGCCCCCGGGACCGGGCGAAGACGCGAACGGGGCCCATCCGGCGCGTTCCCGAACCCGGCGGCAACTTCCTCCTCGTCCGCCAGCGCGGGACCTACGTCGACCTGGCGAAGGTGGACGCCCTGCTCGCGAACGGGTGCCGGCAGGCGTTCGCGACCCGGCTCGGCCCGATCCGCCGGGTCTTCCACGATCTCCCGGACAAGGACGGTGTCGCCGTCATCGGCAGCCTCGTCCCCGTGCGCTTCGAGCACGTCGAGGACGCGCGGAAACTGCCGAAGGGCGTGGAGGCGGCGCGGCTTCCGGAAGTCGAGACGCTGGCGATGAAGATCACCGGCCCCTACCCGCGGGACCGCTCGCTGGAGAACGCGCTCCTGAACTACGGGAAAGACCTCGGTCTGGAGGCCGCCGGGCCGGCCCGGTACCTCGTCCTCTCGGATCCGGACGCCGGGGAGCCGGAGGACCTCGAGATGGAAATCCGCCTGCCCGTGAGGAACGCGAAGTGAGCGGCACCGTCGTCGTGACCATCGACCCGAAGCGGGACGGAGATCCCCTGCGCGATGAGTTGGAGGCGGCCGGCTTCTCGGCTCACCGCAATCCCAACGCCCGCTGGGCGTTCCGGGGGCCCGGAGTCGTCGTCTCCCTCTACACCTCCGGCAAACTCGTCGCGCAGGGCCGGGGAGCGCGGGACCTCGTGGCGACGTATCTGCCCGACGCACCGGTTGGCGGCGGCAAGCAGATGGAGTCGCTCGACTCGGATCTGATCGGCACCGACGAGTCGGGGAAGGGCGACTATTTCGGCCCGCTCGTCGCGGCGGCGGTCTGCATCCCGAAGGGCCAGGAGAAGGTGCTGGCGGAACTCGGCGTGAGGGACAGCAAGGAGGTCAGCGACGCGTCGGCGGCCCGGGCCGCGGCGGCGATCCGCGCCGGCTATCCCCACGAGATCGTGACGATCGGGCCGGACCGCTACAACGAGCTCTATGACGACTTCGGCAACCTGAACCTCCTCCTCGCCTGGGCCACAGCGAAGGCGGTGAAGGGCGTCACGGAGAAGCACCCCTGCCGGAACGTCCTCTCCGACAAGTTCGGCAACGAGCGCCTGATCGCGAACGCGCTCGTGAAGGCCGGCGTCGAGGTGAACCTGACCCAGCGCACGAAGGCGGAGATCAACCCGGCCGTCGCCGCGGCGTCGATCCTCGCGCGGGACGAGTTCGTCTCGCGTCTCGCCGCGCTCGGGAAGGCGACGGGGACGAAACTCCCGAAGGGCGCGGGCTCGCCGGTACTCTCGGCGGCGCGGCGGCTCTACCACGACGGCGGCATGGACGCCCTGCGCCGCGTGGCGAAGATGCATTTCAAGACGACGAAGCAGGTGACCCGGGAGCTGTTCTGATGCTGTTCACCAAGATGGAGGGACTGGGGAACGACTACGTCTACGTGAACGGGTTCGAGACTGGCATCGACGACCCCGCGGACATCGCCCGCCGGATCTCGGACCGCCACTTCGGCGTCGGCTCCGACGGCCTGATCCAGGTCCTCCCCTCCGAGGTCGCGGACCTCCGCATGGAGATGCGAAACGCCGACGGCTCCCTCTCGGAGATGTGCGGCAACGGCCTGCGGTGCGTCGGCTTCTACGCCGTGATGCGCGGGCTGGTCGAGTCCCGGACGATGACGGTGGAGACCGGCGCCGGCGTCCTCGATCTCGAGGTGGTGGAGATCCACGACGAGCGGCGGGCCACCGTGCGGGTCGGCATGGGCGAGCCGGGACTCGACCGCGCACAG
This sequence comes from Planctomycetota bacterium, assembly GCA_039714635.1. GTDB lineage: Bacteria > Planctomycetota > JAJSAM01 > JAJSAM01 > JAJSAM01 > JBDLIY01. The sequence goes on along the minus strand of JBDLIY010000007.1, from coordinate 16,875 downwards.
CTCCCGATGGCCGGCGCGCCGGGCCGGGTGATCCGCGAGCCGATCGAGGTCGACGGCGAGACCTTCGAGGTCACCGCGGTCTCGATGGGCAACCCCCACGCCGTGATCTACGTGCCGGACACGGGGAGTTTCCCGGTGGAACGGTTCGGCCCGGCGCTGGAGACCCACGCCGCCTTCCCGAGCCGGGTCAACGTGGAGTTCGTGACGATCGTCAACCGGTCCGAGGTCATCCAGCGCACCTGGGAGCGCGGCACGGGCGAGACGATGGCGTGTGGCACGGGCGCCGCCGCGGTGACGGTCGCCGGCGTGCTGACGGGCGAGACCGACTCCCCGCTGACGCTGCATCTGACCGGAGGCGACCTGCTCGTTTCGTGGGACGGCGACGGTCCCGTGATCCAGACCGGCCCGGCGACGGAGGTCTTCACCGGGGAGTGGCTCGGATAGGCTCCCTTCCCCGTTGACGGCGGGACGCTCCCCCGTAGACTCGACTCCGTGCGGTTTCTCAGGGCGATCTTCTGCTTCGTGCTCCTCGTCGGGCTGTGTTCCGCCGTCCCGCCCCTCGACGCGGCGCCCCCCGCGAAGATGGAGCTCGTCTCCCGCCTCGGCCGGAAGACCGTGGTGAAGATCTACTCCGGCGAGTCCCTCACCTTCCGGGCGCGCGACGTCCGCGGCGGGATCTCTTCCATCTTCACGTCCGGCGGCTTCCTCCGGGGTGTCTCGTTCACGCTCCGGGAGTGGCCGCGCGTGAAACAGGACGCCGCCGGAATCGTGAAGGGCGCGAACCGGCACCTCGTCCGGGAGAAGAAGGCCGAGCCCGACCTGTGGGGGCTCCCCGCCTCCTTCTTCGTCGTCGAAGACGAGCCGGCGGGACGCTACGTCCTCACCGCGAAGAAGCCCGGGTACACGGACGCCCGGGTCGTCATCGACTGCGCGACGGTGAACCTCGAGGTCAACGACGGGGAACTCACGGAACGCCACTACACGGCGAACTTCGACGTGGAACTCACCGATCCGGCGGAGAAGGGCCGGCCCGTCCCGATCCGCGTCGAGTGCCTCGACGAAGACGGGGCCATCGTCGACGCGCGGGACGACCTCCGGCTCCTCACCGTCACCGGGAGCCGGAATCTCTACCGCACGAACGTCGCCGTGCACCTGTCCAGCCGCGTCGCCGAGTCGTTCCGCGAGCGCGTCAAGCGCCGGAAGACCGCCCCGCTGCCGACGACGTTCTTCGCGACGAAGCCCATGCGCATCACCGAGGGCGGGAGCATCCGGATCTCGCTCCGGAATCTCCGCCTCGTCTACCCGCTCCCCCTGGGGTACTGAGATGAGGTTCACCGGCATTCTGCTCGTCGTCGCGTGCGCCGCCGGGGCGGCCCTCGCCCACAACGGCGAGTACCACCCGCCGCTGCCGCCACCGAAGATCAAGGGGGTGCCGCGGCCCGGAACGGCCGAGGCGACGCCGGGACCGAGACCGGGCGAAGCGGTGACGCCCGGACCGGACGACGTGAAGCCGAACGACCCGCTGCCGGAGCCGCCGGTCCGTCCGCGCGCTCCGAGGCCGGGAGTGGTGCGCGACGACGCGCGCCTGACGGTCGCCATCTGGTGGGAGGCGAACCGGCACCGCTACCTGCCGGGCCCGCCGGAGATGTCGACGCGCGAGGAACTCGTCTCCGTCCTCCTCGACGCCGTGGACTCCGAGAGCCACCTCGTGCGCGGGCGAGCGGTCATCGCGCTCGGCCGGGCGGGCGGCACGCGGGCGTTCCACCGGCTCCTGAAGGCCGTGAACTCGAAGGACCTCGAACTGCGGGTGTCGGCGGCGACGGCGCTCGGCCTCCTCGGTGACGACACGGCGTCTCCCGCGCTGAAGAAGCTGGCGGCCGACGGTGCGTCCGGCGTCGAGGCGCGCACGTTCGCGGTCCTCGCCCTCGGCCTCGTCGGAAGCGCGGACGACGCGGCGTTCCTCCGCGAGGTCGTGAACGAGGAGTGGGAGCCGAACATCCGCACCGCGGCCGTGCTGGCCACGGGCTTCCACCGGGACGCGTGCGCGGTGAACGCCCTGGGCCGGATCCTGCACGACGCCCACCCGCTCCCGTCTCCGGACCAGTCGAGCCTGGGCGACCGACCGACCCGGGCCGGCCTCGTCGCGGCGGCGGCCTGGGCCCTGGGGCGGATCCTCACGCCGCGTGCCTACGACTACCTGGCGTGGGCGGTGGACGGCAAAGATCCCGACGCCGCCGCGTCCGCGGCGGGAGCGCTCGTCCGCGCTCCGGGAACCGCGGGGCTTCCCGCGCTCCGCCGCGGCCTCCGCCCGGACGCGTCGACCGCCGTCCGGCAGCAGGTGATGGTGGGCCTGGCCGCCAGCGGCGACGGGGCGGCCATCGAGGCCGCGCTCGCGGTCCTTATGTCCGATCGGGAGCGCGAGGGCGCCCTAGGGCCGTTCGCCGCGCTGGCCCTCGGGCTGACGAAGGATCCGGCCCACACGAAGCGCCTGATCGAACTCGTCGGAAACGAAGAGGCGTACGACGACCTGCGGGCCGCCGCCGCGCTCGCGATCGGCGTCTCCGGTTGCCGGACGGCGGGCCCGGCGCTGGCGAAGACGCTCGGCGGAGTGTCCCGGTCCGCGGTCCTCGGCGCGGGCACGGTCGCCCTGGCCCTGCTGGGGCACGAGGCCGGCGCGAAGCTCGCGACGAAGCTCCTCTCCGAATCCGATCTTCCCGGCCCGCGGCGGAACGCGGTGACCGCGCTCCGGATCCTCGCCCCGAAGGGCGTCGAGGACCTGCTCGCGAAGGAGCTCGGCGACGCGTACCACGTCAACCGGGAGGCGGCCCTGGCGCTCGCCCGCGTCGATGACCGGCGCGCCGCCGCGGAGTTGATGAAGAAGCTCGCCGACCCGAATCTCTACGCCCGCCGTTTCGCCGCGCACTCCCTCGGGGAACTCCTCGCCCGCCGCTCGCCCGACCCGCTGCGGGAGCTGGCCGGAGAGATGAACGTCCTCTCCGGTTCGCGCGTCCTCAAGGCCTGCCTGTTCCTCTCGAACGAGTACCTCTACCAGCTGGTACGGAACTTCTGATGGCCCGGAACCCCGCCCTCGTCGTCTCCGCCCGCATCGCCCCGTCCGGCCGGTCCGGCGAGACGGTGCTGACGGCGTTCCGACCGCCGCGCGGGACGCTGCTCCTGCCGCTGCCGCCGGACCGGAAGCCGGCGTCGGCCCTCGTCACCGCGATCTCCGGCGTGGCGGCCAACGACGCGGTGATCCTCCTCGACGCGCGACGCGGCGAAGACGTTCGCTACGATTCGGAGCCGTACCGGGATGCCATCGAGGACTCACGCCCGGACGCGAGGGTGCTCCTTTACGACGCCGACCGCGTGCTCTCGTTCCTCTGGCACTTCCGCGACCGGCACGATCCGCTGACGCTCGGCCACGCGCGGGAGCGCCGCCTCTTCGACCCCGGCGTGCTCTCGGGAGAGATCCCCCGCCACCGCGGCCCGGGTCGGCGGGAGGAGAGGCGCCGGGCGACCGAGGAACTCCGTCGAATGCTCGTCACGCTGGGCGCGGCGCTGGGAGTCCGTGTCCCGCTGCCCCCGCTGCTGCCCGCGCCGTCGGGCTGGGGGGCGAAGCGTCTCGCCGGCGCGATCGACGCCTGCGCGGGGCTGTACGCGGGGATGCTCTGGCGCTTCGGCGCGCCGGTGGCGGTGGAGACGGAGACGAAGAACGGCCCGGCGCTCGTCCTCGCGGAACAGGGCCGGGCCGTTTGAAAGGAGAGTGGCCGCCGGCCTACTCGGTCGACGCCTTCGTCATCAGCCGCTCCCTGTTCTGCATCCACCACTTCCCCCACTTCTCAGCGTCGTCGCCCATGTCCACACCGGAGAGGCGCTTCAGCGAGTTGCGGAGCACGCGGCGCTCGACGATGTCCGCCTGACGCTCGGTGGCGAGCACCCGGACGTCGAGGGTCGTCCCCTCCTGGAGAATGCCCGGCTGCGGGTCGGCGATGAACGCGGTCTGCGCCACCTCGACGTCGAAGTCCTGGATGAACGACAGCTGGTTCGCGAGGTAGATGTGCGACCGGTTGAGACCGCCGCCGTGGGCACTCATCCGGTAGACGAGGTACTGGATCCCGCGCACGTCCCCCAGGCCGCCGACGGCCTCGGCGGCGTTGATCCGCACGGGCTGGTGCTTCGAGTTCAGCGCCTTCACGTACGGAGCGAGGAGGTTGGGATCCTGGTACGCCAACGCGGCGTCGAGGGCGACCTCGCGGACGGTCTCCGAGGGGTCGATCACACTGCGGTGGATCAACGGCTGGAGCGCCCGCCGGTCCTGGATCCGGCCGAGCTCCTTCGCCGCGAAGACGCGGACGTTCTCGGCCGGGTAGCGGAGCGCGTAGGCCAGCGGCTCCACCTTGTAGTTGTCCTTCACGCCGGCCAGCGCCTTCGTCGCGATCCGCTCGACCTTCGCGCCGCCGGCGACCATCTGCTTCAGGAGCTTCCGGACCTTGGCCTGAGCCTCGGCCTTGCGCTTTCTCTCGGTGGCGGGCAGCAGCTTCGCCGCGACCTCCTCCTTCAGGAGCCAGACGCCCTCGTGGCGGACGAAGCCCTTCTGGCGCATCGCCTCGTCCTTCGAGAGCCAGCGCCCCTGGTGGCGGACGTAGCCCAGCGCGCTGCGGGCCCCCTCGTGGTCGGCGTCGAGGGCGACGACCTTCTCGAATTCCAGGCGAGCTTCGGTGTCGAGGTCGTTCTTGCTGCACCACAGTCCGAGCACGTAGTGCCCGTTCGCGTCATCCGTGGCGAGTTTCGCCGCCCGTTCCTGGTACTCCGTCTTCTTCGCGTCGACTCCGCCGACGGCCAGGGAGCCGGCGACCAGTCCGAAGACGATCATGAGCACGGCAGTTCTCATCGTTTGGTTCCTTCTCGGGGGGCCTTCGTTCACGGGGCCTTGATCCGCCCCTTTAAACGTCGGCGGCCGTGAATGGTCATCCCCGAAGATCGAAAAAACCCGTATGGGCCGGGCTGGCTGGGGTCGGAACGAGTTGCCGCCCGTGGGCCGGAGCGTCCCTCCGAAGAAGCAGGCCCCGGCGTGGTCGCGCCCTCTCCCGCCCGGGCGACGAGGAGCGTGGCTGCACTGTTCTCATTCCCCGATCAGTGGTAATCGTGCGTGCCCTGGACGACCGGCACTCCCGTCTTCCCCGACAGAATCGCGGCGAACTCGTCCGCGGTGCCATAGGGGCACGGCGGCTTCGCGTTGGCGAAGCAGCTGGAGAGGTGGATCGCGTCGGGCTTCTGCTCCGAGAGCTTGATCGCCATCCCCGCGTTCGGCGCGAGGCTGCGCCCCGGGCACTCGCACTTGACGAAGGCCGTCACGACGTGCTCCCCCTCGAACTTCCCATCGCCACAGGCCGCGGCCTTCAGGCAGCGCCACTCGCCGGGACATCCGTAGCCGCTGTCCATGTACGCACCACAACCGACGATCATCACCTTCTTCATCGCGCGCCCCGCTCGCGGAGTCTCCGAGTGATCCGATCTCGCGCTTCTCCCCAGTCGATCGGGGAAACCGACCCATCCACGAGCTCCCGGGCGCGTCCCTGGATCTCGTCCAGCCACGCTTCCCGGGCATCGGAATCGGGTGGCCCGTCGAGACTGCGCAAGAGGTCACGGGCGAGATCCGCCCGATCCCCCTCCGGTAGAGACAGCACCGCCTCACGAAGTTGCTGCGTGTTCATGACGTCCCCATCCTACTGCGCCTCTGATCCGTGCTCAACAGACGCCGTGCCGCTCCCCGGCGATCCGGGGGTTGGGCAGATCGATCCCGGCCCGGTATGCTGGCGGGATGTCCGCCGAGCTTCGCGCCCGCCTCGCCGTCTCCGCTCTTCTGGTCGCCGTCTTCACCGCCCTCGGCGTCGGCGCCTTCATGGGCCTGAAGGAGGTCGTGAGGGAGCCGGACAAGGCCGACCGCAAACCGCCGCGCACCGTCGTCCGCGTCGTCACCGTCACCCGCGGCGAGTACCGCGAGACGCTGCGCGGCTACGGCCGCGCGCGGGCCCTTCGGACCGCCGACGTCAGCGCCGAGGTGTCCGGCGTCGTCGCCTCGGTCGCGGACGGCCTGGAGGCCGGCGCCGCCGTCGCGGCCGGGGACGAACTCGTCCGGATCGACCCGCGCGACTACGAGACCGCGAAAGCCACCGCGAAAGCCCGCCGGGACCAGGCCGGGGCGGCCGTCTCCGCCCTGACGACCAGCCGGAAGAACCTGCAGCGGCGCCTCGACCTGGCGAAGAAGGACCTCGAGGCGGCGGAGCGGGAACTCGAACGCGTCCGCGGCCTCGCCGAGCAGGAGGTCGTCACCCAGAGCGACCTCGACCGGCAGCGGATCACGAAGAGCCTGACGGAGAAGGAAGTCGTCGGCCTGGAGTCGCAGCTGGATCAGAACGACGAGGACCTCGTCCGGGCCCGGGCCGAGGTCGCGGCGGCGGACGCGGCGCTGACCCGGGCGGAGACCGACGTCGACCGGACGACGGTGCGGGCGCCGTTCCCCGGACGGATCGTGGCGCGACGGATCAGCAAGGGCACGCGTGTCGCTCCGGGCACCGTGCTCTTCACCCTCGTCGACCTCTCGCGCGTCGAGGTGCCGGTGGCGCTCGGGGCCTCGCGCTACGGCGAGGTCGCCGCCGGGTCGAACGCCGCGATCCGCGATCCCGCCGGCGGCGAGCCGCGCTGGACGGGGACCGTGGCACGGATCTCCCCGGTCGTCTCCGACCGCGACCGGACGTTCTCCGCGTTCCTCGTGGTCGAGGGCACGCCGCTCGTAAACCCCGTCCCTCCCGGCACGTTCGTCCTGGCCGAAGTGGAGGGCCGGCGCTTCGCCGACGTGATCCCCGTCCCGCGCATCGCGTTCGTCGCGGACCGGGTCTACATCGCCGGCGGCGCGTCGAGTGACGGGGCCGTCGTCACGGCCCGCACGCCGGAGGTGCTTCGGATGCTGCCCGCGGTGGCGCTCGTCACCGGCGGACTCGAGCCCGGCGACCGCGTCATCGTCACGAACCTCGAGCAGATCGCCGAGGGCGCGATCGTGCGGGTCGTCGGAGAGGACGGCGCCGAGTGAACCTCCCCCGCCTCTCGGTGAAGAACCCGGTGGCCGTGAACCTTCTCATGGCGTTCGTGGTTCTGTCGGGAGTTCACTTCTGGGCCAACCTGGTGCGGGAGTTCTTCCCGAACTCGGAGGCCGATCAGGTGCTCGTCACCGTCGCGTGGCCCGGCGCGACGCCGGACGAGGTGGAGAAGTCCATCACCCACCGGATCGAGCGCGAGCTCGACTCCGTCGAGGACGTGGACGAGATCCAGTCGAAGGTCCTCGAGGGCGTGACGATCGTGACGCTGGAACTGGAGCCGGGCGCGGACCGGTCCCGGGTCCTCGCCGACATCCGCACCGAGATGGACAAGGTCAAGCCCGACCTGCCCGACGGCGCGGAGGAGCCGGAGATCACGGAGGTGCGGCCGATGGTCCCCGTGATCGGCGTCGTGGTCCACGGCGACGTGTCGGAGACGCGCCTGCGCGAGATCACGAAGACCGTGCGCGACGACCTGCTGGACATCCCCGACGTCACGCGGGTCTTCATCTCCGGCATGCGGGACCCGGAGATCTGGGCCGAGGTCGACCCGGAGCGGCTGGACGAATACGCGCTGACGTTCGAAGAGGTCGGGCGGGCGATCGCCGGCGCGAACCTCGATCTGCCGGGCGGGCAGCTGAAAGCGGCCGAGGGCAACGTTCGCGTCCGGACGATGGGCGAACGGAGCCGGGCGCGGGAGATCGAGACGCTGATCGTCCGCAGCCGGCCGGACGGGACGTCGGTGCGCCTGCGGGACGTCGCGACGGTGCGGGAGACGTTCGAGGACCGCGTCGAGGCCGGGCGCTTCGGCGGGAAACCGGCGGTCCTCATCACGATCTTCAAGACCCCGGAGCAGGACGCGATCGACATCGCGAACCGGGTGAAGGCCTACGTGAAGGAGAATTCGACGCGGCTCTCCGGCGCCGTCTCCCTCTCCACCACGAGCGACCTCGCGCGCTTCATCGAGCAGCGCCTCGACCTGATGACGCGGAACGCGCGGCTGGGTCTGATCCTGGTCCTGATCGCGCTCGCGTGCTTCCTCGACCTCCGGGTCGCGTTCTGGGTGGCGCTCGGCCTGCCGATCGCGTTCCTCGGCACATTCACGGCAATGGACCAGCTGGGCGCGACGATCAACCTGATCTCGCTGTTCGGGCTGATCGTGGTCCTCGGCCTGATCGTCGATGACGCGATCGTCATCGGGGAGAACTTCTACACGAAGCTCGGGCAGGGGATGAGCACGGCCCGCGCCGCGATCGAAGGCACGTCGGAGGTGGCGATCCCGGTGCTCGCGGCGGTGCTGACGACGGTCGCGGCGTTCCTGCCGCTGATGTGGCTCGAGGGGCGGATCGGGACTTTTCTCGGCGTGCTGCCGATCGTCGTGATCTGCGCCCTCGGCGTCTCGCTGATCGAGGCGTTCATCATCCTGCCCAGCCACCTCGGCCACGTGAAGAACCGGGACTGGTTGAGGCCCCTGCCGGGCGTGAAGGCGTTCTTCGGACGGATCCGGGACCGACGCGATCACTTCCTCGAGACGTGGCTGCCGGACCGCTACGAGCGGGCGCTCCGGTTCATCCTCCACTGGCGCTACGTGTCGATGGCGGCGGCGTTCACGATCTCGATGATCGCGTTCGGCCTGCTTGCCGGGAAGATCATCCCCTTCGTGCTGCTCCAGGACACGGACGCCGAGACGCTGACCATGGACCTGGAGATGGCGGCGGGGACGAGCGAGGACGTGACGCTGGCGACGGTGCGGGACCTGGAGTCGCTGGCGCTCGGCACCGTGGAGGTGCAGACGGTCTTCTCCGTCATCGGCACCGGCTTCTCCGACCGCGGGCAGCTCAACCCCGCCGATCCCGCCACGGTCGGCCAGATCGTGGTCGAGCTCGTGCCGGCCGAAGACCGCGAAGAACGGAAGCTCCGGACGTCGAAGGAACTCGTCTCGGCCCTCCGGGAGGCGACGGAGAACATCCCCGGCGTCAGCAAGCTCGCGATCCGCTCGCGCGGCGGCGGACCCCAGGGCCGGGACATCGAGATCCGCGTTCGCGCCGACGACCTCGACACGCTGCGCGGCGCGGTGGCACACGTGCGAACCCTCCTCGCCGCGTTCGACGGCGTCTACGAGATGGAGGACGACCTCACCGAGGGCAAGCTCGAGGTCCGGCTGGAACTCCGGGACGCCGCACGCTCCCTCGGCCTGACGACGCGCGGCCTCGCGCTCCAGATCCGCCACGCCCTCCACGGCTTCGAGGCGCAGGACCTCCAGGGCGAGGACGAGGAGATCACGGTGCGGGCGCTGCTCCCGCTCTCGGCGCGGCGCGAGATCGCCGATCTCGGCCGCCTCCGCATCGCCACGCCGACGGGGGACCGGGTGCCGCTGGAGGAGGTGGCGACGTTCACGACGGAGCGCGGCTACGCGGCGCTCGCGCGCGTGGACGGCAAGCGCGCGATCACGATCACCGCGGAGGTGGACGAGGAGCGGGGCAACACCGCCGAGATCTCGGATACGCTCGCGAAGCAGGTGGCGGACATCGACGCGCGCTTCCCGGGCACGACGGTCACGTTCGAGGGGGCGAAGAAGGAGACGGCGGAGTCGATCGGATCGCTGAAGATCGGGTTCCCCGTCGCGCTGCTGCTCATCTACTCGCTGATCGCGGTGCTCTTCCGCTCCTACTTCCAGCCGCTCATCGTGATGGCGGCGATTCCCTACGCGCTCGTCGGCGCGATCTTCGGGCACCTCATCATGGGCTACCCGTTCACGCTGCTGTCGATGATCGGCAGCGTGGCCCTGGCCGGCATCGTGGTGAACGACAGCCTGATCCTCGTGGACTTCATCAACCGGCGCCGCCGCATGGGGATGCCCGTCCTCGAAGCGGTGGTCGCGGGAGGCCGGGCGCGGCTGCGCGCGATCCTGCTGACCTCGATCACGACGATCTTCGGAATCGGCCCGCTGATGCTGGAGCGGAGCTTCCAGGCGCAGTTCCTGATCCCGATGGCGGTGTCGATCGTTTTCGGCCTCGCGTTCGCGACGCTCCTGACGCTGGTGCTGCTCCCGACGCTCTACCTCGCGTTCGAGGATCTCCGCGGTTTCTTCCGGTGGCTGGCGACGGGGCGCTTTTCCCGGGCGATGCCGCGAAACGGTGGTCGCGTCGAGACGGAATCGGTTAGCTTCTCGGAGGAGGGAGGCGACCGATGAGCGTCACCGGCTTCGGCCACATGTATGTCGAGACCCGCTCCTTCGAGCGGTCGATCGCGTTCTGGGAGGCGCTGGGCTTCTCCGTCGCCGAGACGTGGGGCGAGGGCGACCACCGCGCCGGCCGGCTCACCGCGGGCGACGCCTGGGTGGTGCTGGCCGAGGCCGGCGCCGGCCACGACCCCCAGCGGTGCACCCTTCACCTCGCGATGAACGACCCGGGCTCCCTCGACGCCCGGCTCGACTCGACGGACGCCGTGGACGTGATCTCCCCCCTCGAGGAGACGCACTGGGGCACGCGCTGCATCCGCGTGCAGGACCCGGACGGCAACCTCTACGTGCTGGAAGCCCGGGAAGACTGAGCCATGCGGATCGTCGCGACGCTGGTCGTCGTCGCTGTCGGCGCGCTTCTGCTCGTCACATGCTCCCTGTCGGAACGCCCCCACGGGAAGCTCGACGACTTCGGCTCGGTCATCCTGTTCGGCGGCCTGATCGCCCTTGCGGTGGAGCTCTACGTCCTTCCGTTCCTGAAGCGGAGGGACGCCGAGGACTGACGTCCTTCCGGCCCGACCTTTGCGCCCCTCCCCCTCCGCACCGTAGATTCGGCCCCGTGTTCACGATTCTGAACATCGCACCATGATTCCGATCCTCGAACGCCTGCAGAGTGACCACCCGGAACTCCGGGAGGCCCTCGAAGCCCGCCGCCGCATCCATGCGGACGCCGCCGGCGTGCGGGAGAGCTGCCTCCGGCAGGAGGAGCCGATCCGCCGCTGGGAGATCGAGGTCCGCGAGAAGAGCCCGAGCGGTCCCCGCTGGAACTCGATGCTCGAGGACGGAAAGACGCTCCTCACCTCCGCGGGCGGCCTCTACGCCACGATCCTCGGGGACGAACGGGACGCGCTCGAGCATCTCCGGAAGGCGACGGACCTCCTGCGCAGCCTCCTCGCGCAGCCCGACGTCGACCTCGATCCGCGGCTGCCGGAGATGCTCGAGCAGTGCGCCCGGCTGCGGGAACAGGAGATCCGCTGGCTCGAGGAGATCGTCAACCTGACCGGCCGGATCGAGAGCCTGAACGGCGAGGCGACCCCGGACCAGGTGCGGTCGCTCCTCACGCTGCGCGGGCGGTTCCTCGACCAGGTGAACATGCTCCGCGAGACCTCCAGCTCGCTGGAGGAGCGCGCGTGCTCCCTCGAGTCCGTCGTCGCGGAAGGGCCGGAGGCCGGGGAGGAGACGAACGGCTCGACCGTCGAGGAGATCCTCGACGTCGAGTTCGAGGACCTCGACCAGAAGCTCCGTTCGTTCTCCGACGAGCGGGACCAGGCGCTGAGGTCGCTGGCGTCCGTCGAGGCGAAGTTCGAGACCGAGGCTGAGCGCCGGGAGGACCTGGAGCGTCGGCTGGCCGCGGCGGAGAACAGGATCGCCCTCGGGGAGGAGCGGATCCGCGCGCAGGACGCCGCCGCCGACGCCGCCCGCCGGGAGAAGGACGAGATCGCCGGAAGACTCAAGGCGACGGAGGGGAAGCTGGTCGCCGAGACCGCGCGCCGGGAGGCGCTGGAGGCGGACCTCCGGAAGACGGAGGAGGATCGCGACAAAACGCTCGCGCTGCTCGCCGAAGCCGAGGCGCGGGCCGTCGCCGCGCAGTCGGAGTTCGACGAGGAGCGGAAGCTGCTCCGGAATCGAATCGACGAGGCGAAGGGCGAGTGCGAGCGGACGGAAGCGCGGCGCCTCGACGAGCTCAAGCGCCTCCGTGAGGCCGTCCGCGGCCTGACGAGCCGCGTCGACGACGAGATCCGCGGCTTCGAGGACGAGGCCTGATTCGCCTCCCTGGCCCCGAAGTCCGTTAGACTGCCGGACCGTGACCGCCGTGACCGATACTCTCCGCCGGCTCCTCAAAGAGCGCATCCTCGTGCTCGACGGCGCGATGGGGACGATGCTCCAGCGCCACGAGCTCACCGAGGCGGCCTTTCGCGGCGAGCGGCTCGCGGACCATCCGAAGGACCTCCGGGGCAACAACGACCTCCTCGTCCTCACGCGGCCGGACATCGTTCGCGGCGTGCACGACGCCTACTTCGCCGCGGGCTGCGACATCGTCGAGACGGACACGTTTACCGCCACGGCGATCTCGCAGGCCGACTACGGGACCGAGGGCCTCGTGCGGGAAATCAACCGGGAGGCGGCGCGAATCGCCCGCGAGGTGGCCGACGCCTGGACCGCGAAGACGCCGGACCGGCCGCGCTTCGTCGCGGGTTCCGTCGGCCCGACGAACCTGACGCTCTCCCTCTCCCCGAAGGTGGGCGACCCGAGCTACCGCGTCATCTCCTTCGACGGGATGCGCGACGCCTACGCGGAGCAGGTGCGCGGGCTGATCGAGGGCGGCGCCGACATCATCGCCGTGGAGACGGTCTTCGACACCCTGAACGCGAAGGCCGCCGTCGTCGCGGCGCGCCAGGCCATGGACGAGGTCGGCGTGGCGCTCCCGGTGATGATCTCGCTGACGATCAGCGACCGGAGCGGCCGGACGCTCTCCGGCCAGACGGTGGACGCGTTCTGGACGTCGGTGGAACGCCTGGATCCGCTGATCGTCGGGCTGAACTGCGCGCTCGGCGCGCGTGAGCTCCGACCACACCTCGTCGACCTGGCGAAGGTCGCAACGACCTTCGTCAGCTGCCATCCGAACGCCGGCCTGCCGAACACGTTCGGGGAGTACGACGAGTCGCCCGAAGAGACGGCGGCGCTCCTCCGCGAATTCGCCGGGGAGGGCCTGGTCAACATCGTCGGCGGCTGCTGCGGGACGACGCCGGACCACATGAACGCGGTGACGAAGGCCGTCGCCGGCGTGGCGCCGCGAACGATGCCCGAACCTTCGGGCCTCTCCCGTTTCTCCGGCCTGGAGACGCTGACGATCCGGCCCGAGAGCAACCTGATCATGATCGGGGAGCGGACGAACGTCGCGGGGTCCGCGAAATTCCGGCGGCTGATCGGTGACGCGGACTACACGGCCGCACTGGCGGTGGCCGCCCAGCAGGTCCGCGGCGGCGCGAACGTCCTCGACGTCAACATGGACGAGGGGCTGCTCGACTCGCCGGCGGCGATGACGACGTTCCTCAACCTCGTCGCCACCGAGCCGGAGATCGCCCGCCTGCCGATCATGGTGGACAGCTCCGACTGGGACGTGCTGCTCGCCGGGCTGAAGTGCCTCCAGGGCAAGGCGATCGTCAACTCGATCAGCCTGAAGGAAGGTGAGGCGGACTTCCTCGCGAAGGCCTCCGTGATCCGGCAGTTCGGGGCGGCCGTCGTCGTGATGGCGTTCGACGAGACCGGCCAGGCGGAGACCGTCGAGCGCAAGGTGGAGATCGCGGAGCGCGCGGTCCGGCTGCTCACGGAGGAGGCCGGTTTCGACGGAACGGACATCATCATCGACCCGAACGTCCTCGCCGTGGCCACCGGCCTGCCGGAGCACGACCGCTTCGCGCTTTCCTTCATCGAAGCGACGCGGATCATCAAGGAGCGCTGCCCCGGCGTGAAGGTGAGCGGCGGGATCAGCAACCTCTCCTTCTCGTTCCGCGGGAACGACGCCGTGCGCGAGGCGATGCACTCGGCGTTCCTCTACCACGCGGTGGCGGCGGGCCTCGACATGGGGATCGTCAACGCCGGCCAACTCGCCGTCTACGCGGACATCCCAACCGATCTCCTCGAGCGCGTCGAGGACGTGATCCTGGCGCGGCGCGCCGACGCCACGGAGCGGCTCGTCGAGTTCGCGGAGACCGTAAGGGGTGGCGGGAAGCGGCAAGAGCGGGACGAGGCCTGGCGCGAGGGCACCGTCGGTGAACGGCTCACGCACGCGCTCGTCCACGGGATCGTGGATCACGTCGACGAGGACACGGAGGAGGCGAGAAGGGCGCTCGGCCGCCCGCTCGACGTGATCGAGGGGCCGCTGATGGACGGGATGAAGACCGTCGGCGACCTCTTCGGTTCGGGCCGGATGTTCCTGCCCCAGGTGGTGAAGAGCGCGCGGGTCATGAAGCGCGCGGTGGCGTGTCTGACGCCGTACATGGAGGAGGAGGAGGCGGACGCCGGGAGCCGCGGCCGGATCGTCCTCGCCACCGTGAAGGGCGACGTCCACGACATCGGGAAGAACATCGTCTCGGTCGTCCTCGCGTGCAACCGCTACGAGGTGATCGACCTCGGCGTGATGGTTTCGGCGGAGCGGATCCTCGGTGCCGTGGAGGCCCACGACGCGGACCTCGTCGGCCTCTCCGGGCTCATCACGCCGTCGCTCGGCGAGATGACCTCGGTGGCGTCGGAGATGGAGCGGCGCGGGATGGAGGTGCCGCTGCTGATCGGTGGCGCGACGACGAGCCGGCAGCACACGGCGGTGAAGATCGCGCCGGAGTACACGCCGGTGACGGTTCGCGTGGCGGACGCGTCGAGGGTGGCGGGCGTCGTGTCGGAGCTGATGGACCCCGCGCGCCGGGCGGCTTTCGCGGCGGAGACGAAGGAGCGGCAGGAGGGGCTGCGCCGGGCGCACGCGGATCGGACGTCGAAACCGCTCCTGTCGATCACGGAGGCGCGGGAGCGCCGGTTCATACCGGACTTCATACCGAAGTTCATACAAACCTTCATACCGCGCGACGCGCCGCCGACCGGCCGGACGGTGATCGAGGACTTCCCGCTCGAGGAGATCGTCCCGTACGTCGACTGGACGTTCTTCTTCTCGGCGTGGGGAGTGAAGGGCCGGTATCCCGCCGTGCTCGACCACCCTGAGAAGGGAGCGGCGGCGCGGGAGCTTTTCGACCACGGGCGAGAGCTGCTGGACGAGATCGTGTCCGGGCGGCGGCTCGTCGCGCGGGCGGCGTTCGGGATCTGGCCGGCGGCGTCGGACGGCGACGACGTGGTGCTGTTCGCGGACGACGCCCGGTCAACGGAGGCGGCCCGGTTCCCGATGCTGCGGCAACAGCGGCCGGAGCGCGAAGACGGCCCGACGTACTGCCTCGCGGACTTCGTCGCGCCGACCGGGAGCGGCGTCGCGGACCACGTCGGCGCGTTCTGGGTCACGGCGGGGATCGGGGCGGAGGAGTTGGCGGCGGCGTTCGAGGCGGACGGCGACGACTACCGCGCCATCATGGTGAAGGCGCTGGCGGACCGCCTCGCGGAGGCGTTCGCGGAGTTGCTGCACCAGCGCGTCCGGACGGAGTGGGGCCACGCGGACCCGGCCGACGTGACGAACGAGGACCTGATCGCCGAGCGCTACCGCGGCATCCGCCCGGCGTTCGGCTATCCCGCGTGCCCGGACCATTCGGAGAAGTGGCGGCTGATGGAGTTGCTCGGGGCGGACCGGATCGGCGCCGGCCTGACGGAGAGTTGCGCGATGACGCCGGCGGCGAGCGTCTCGGGCCTGTACTTCGCCCACCCGGAGGCGCGCTACTTCGCGGTGGGCCGGATCGGCGGGGACCAGGTGGAGGAGTACGCCCGCCGGAAGGCCGTCTCCCCCACCGAGGCCGAACGCTGGCTTACGCAGAACAGGTGAGTCAGACTCCGTTCGTCTGACGAATTGAGTCTGACTCACCTGTTCGGACGAAAGGGGGGTTGTTGTTCGTCTACTTCCGGGAGGGTCGTCATGTTCCGGATCGCCGTCGTCACGCTTCTCACCGTCCTCGCCGCCCCCGCCTTCGCGAAGGAGAAGAAGAACGCTCCCGACCACCGGAAGCTCTACGACAAGGACTTCGCGTTCATCGAGAAGACCGTGAAGGCCGACTTCCCCGCCTTCGAGAAGAAAGACGTCGACTGGCGGAAGGTCTGCCGGAAATGGCGGCCGAAGTTCCGCGCCGCGAAAAGCGACCGGGAGCACCTGCTCAACGTCCACCGCCTCCTCGCGACGCTCGGTGACAGCCACACCGGAGTCACGAGGTCGAAGGCCGGAGAGCAGGTGCCTTCCTTCGACGGGCTCCGCGGGGCCGGGATGTGGATCGCGGTGGAGGGCGACCGGCGCGTCGTCCGGGCCCTCATGCCCGGCCACTCGCTCACGTCGAAGGTCCCCCCGGGGTCGGAACTCGTCGAGTTCGACGGCCGCCCCGCCGCCGAGGTGCACGAGGAGGTCCGAAATCGGATCCGAACCTGGCACGGCTGGTCCTCGACCCACTTCCTGGACGCGCGACTCTCCTTCCAGTTCTTCCCCTTCGGAGGGAAGCGGACGATCCGGGCGAAGTTCCGGACTCCGAAGGGCCGGATGACGACCGTGTCCCTCCCCGCATGGGGACCGGGCGGCCGCGGGCTCTCACGCCAGGCCGTCACGATGCCGACGTCGATCCCGATGTCGGGAAAGGCGGTCTCCGGAATGCTCGACGAACGGGCCGCCTACGCCCGCATCCTCGGGAGCATGAGCGACCCGACCCGGGCCGCCTTCTTCGACGCGGTGAATCGCGTCGCGGAGGCCGACGGCCTGATCCTCGACTGCCGCGGCATGGGCGGCGGCGGCGATACCCCGGCCTGGGCGATGGCGGGACTCTTCTTCGAGAAGCCGCCGGGCCACGGTCGCGCCCGGATCCCCGCGACCGGTCGCTTCACCGGCCCGGTCGTGATGCTCATCGACGA